>CALRNG020000316.1:0-5043 GCA_943369495.1 Rhizobium sp. Q54 | reverse complement strand
CGGCCAATACCGGCATCTCCGGTGTGGTTGATGCGTACGGGCGGATCAGAGGTAGCATACCGCTCGGGGATAGCGGAAATCTCGACATTTTACTACCACAACGCGCTGATATCGTGCCATTGTATGCAGACTTTGGTGATGCAATCCCTGCCCTGGTCTGGCTCGGCTTGTTATTGACGGTGCTCAGGCAAGGGCGACGCCGGGAAGCGGCATGATGCTGGCTTGTCGCGGAACTTTGTGGTGCTGAGCGCCTACGTCCTCATGGATACAATGATAGGTGTGTCGCATACCAAAGATTAGAGGTTAATCGCTTGACGACATGCAAACGTATGTCGCAGGATTGGGATAACGCCATTCTGGAGGTTGTCCGTATGCAAACCGAAACCCGTGGCCGTCGTGGTGGCGGCCGACCCAAACTCGGCAAGCCGAATCCCATTGATGTTCATGTCGGTACGCGTGTGCGCCTGCGCCGCACCCTGCTGGGGATGAGCCAGGAAAAGCTGGGGGAGGCAATCGGCCTGACCTTCCAGCAGGTGCAGAAGTACGAGCGCGGTGCCAACCGCATCGGTGCCTCCCGCCTGTTCGATCTCAGCCGCGTGCTCGACGTCCCGGTCTCGTTCTTCTTCGATGACATGCCGTATCCCGACGGCACGCCGAACCCGGCCCCGACCCCGATGCCGGAAGCGGGCGAGCCCGATCCCATGGCCAAGCGTGAAACGCTGGAACTGGTGCGCGCCTATTACCGGATCACCGATCCGGCCGTGCGCAAGCGCATCTTTGAGTTGACGAAGGCTGTGGCCGGCCCTGCCGATGCCGCCTGATCCGTCGGGCGCAGGCGGTGCTGGCTGTTTGATCAGCCTTGCTGCCGTGCCTGCGTGCTTGACCCTTATGTAAAAGATTGCGACAAACACGCTGCTCCAGTCACTCTGGGGCAGCGTGTTTTTTGTGCTCAGCAACAGATCAGCCGAGGCAACCCAAGTGGCCAAGTCGAACTACGTCTTTACGTCCGAATCCGTGTCTGAAGGTCATCCGGACAAGGTATGTGACCGTATCTCCGACGCTGTCGTCGATCTCTACTTGGCGGAAGACCCCGTCGCCCGCGTGGCGTGCGAGACGCTGGCCACCACCAACCGCGTCGTTATCGCGGGCGAAGTGCGCGGCCCCGGCAGCCTGCTGAAGAAGGTCGAAGAAGTGGCCCGCGAGGCCGTCCGCGACATCGGGTACGAGCAGAAGGGCTTCCACTGGGCCACGGCCGAGGTTGCTGTCCACCTGCATGCGCAGTCCGCCGACATTGCTGTCGGTGTCGATGCCGCTGGCAACAAGGACGAGGGGGCGGGCGACCAGGGCATCATGTTCGGTTATGCCTGCACCGAGACGCCGGCCCTGATGCCGGCTCCGATCTATTACAGCCACATGCTGCTGAAGAACCTGGCCGAGGTCCGCCATTCCGGCGCCACGCCGTGGCTGGGTCCGGACGCCAAGAGCCAGTTCTCACTCCAGTACCGCGATGGTAAGCCGGTCGGCGCCACCTCCGTCGTGCTGTCTACACAGCATGGTGAGAGCGTCAGCCAGGAAGAGATTCGCGAGACGGCGCGCCGCCATGTGCTGTCCATCCTGCCCGAAGGCTGGATGTGCCCGGACGAGGCGTTCTATGTGAACCCGACTGGCCGTTTCGTCATTGGTGGTCCCGATGGTGATGCCGGTCTGACCGGTCGCAAGATCATCGTGGACACCTATGGCGGTGCCGCCCCGCATGGTGGCGGTGCCTTCTCCGGCAAGGATCCGACCAAGGTCGACCGTTCCGCCGCCTATGCCGCGCGCTATCTGGCCAAGAATGTCGTCGCCGCCGGTCTGGCGGACAAGTGCACGATCCAGCTCAGCTATGCCATCGGCGTATCGCACCCGTTGTCGGTCTATATCGACACGGCCGGCACCGGTCGGGTGGATGAGGACAAGCTGTCGGACGTGCTGCGCCAGTTGATGAACCTGTCGCCACGCGGTATCCGCGAGCATCTGAAGTTGAACCGTCCCATCTATGCCCGCACTGCGGCCTATGGCCATTTCGGGCGCGAGCCGGATGCCGATGGTGGCTTCAGCTGGGAGAAGACCGATCTGGTTGCCGATCTGAAGTCGGCCTTCGGCGCCTGATCCTTCTGGGCGATTGCTTGTCGCCCGGCACCCTATCGCAACGGCCCGCCCACCGGCGGGCCGTTTGCTATTCCGACAAATTCTTGTGAACCAGCCGAGTCGTACCATGTCCGAGGACAGCATCCCCCACCGCAAGGTTCTCTATGGCCGCCGCCTGGGCCGCCCCCTGCGCAAGCAGCGGCTGGAGGTGATGGAGACATTGCTGCCTAAGATGAAGCTGACGGCGCCGGCGGACGGGGAGCGTCTGGACCCCGCAACCCTGTTCGACACGCCCAAGCGCGACCTGTGGTTTGAGGTGGGGTTCGGTGGTGGCGAGCATCTGGCCTGGCAGTCGGAACATCATCCCGATATCGGCTTCATCGGCTGCGAACCCTTCATCAATGGCGTGTCCTCCCTGCTGAAGCATGTCGCGAAGGGTGGGCAGACCAATATCCGTGTCGTGCCTGACGATGCGCGCCCCGTCCTGGACGCCCTGCCGGACGCGTCTGTGGGCCGCGCCTTCGTGCTGTTCCCTGATCCCTGGCCCAAGGCCCGCCACGCGTTTCGCCGGTTCATCGGGCCGGTCAACCTGCCGCGGCTGGCCCGCGTGCTGAAGGATGGGGCGGAGCTGCGTATCGCGTCGGATGACCCACAATTGCAACGCTGGATGCTGGAACATACCTGGCGTTACCCGGACTTTGAATGGACGGCCAGAACGGCTGAAGACTGGCGGGTCCGCCCGGAAGACTGGCCCCAGACAAGGTATGAGAAGAAGGCCCTGGATGTTGGCCGTGTTCCCATGTTCTTGCGGTTCATTCGCAAAAACAGGGCGACCTAACCTTTTGCACCGACCGGAAGCTTGCGCATTTAACGCTACCTAGCCCTTTGGACCTGCCAAAATTGCGGGGCTTGGCGGCATCATTCCGATCCTATGATTTTGTTCCGGGTGAAACGGCCCGGCGCCGTCCAGACGGTAGGGGAGGATCGAATGATACAGCTCCGCGATCTGCGCATCGGGATGAAGGTTAATCTGGCCATGGGCATGCTGGCTCTGGTGGCCATCATCATGGCCGCGATGGGCCTGTCCGCAATGTCGGTCTATCAGGGTGAGGTAGAGCGGATGGGGCGCGATACGCAGCGCGCCGTCCTGTCCGAACAGATCAACGGTCTGATCAACGCGATCGTGATGGACAGCCGCGGCATCTACATGTCCCGCGACGCCGCCGAGGTGGAGAAGTTCGCTAAGCCGATGACGGCCAGCCTGGACCTGCTGGACAAGCGGTTGGGTAACTATCAGGCTCTGGCCCAGGGAACGCAGAAGGCCGCCATGGACGAGGCCGTGGCCAAGGGCCGTGAATTCGTGACCTTCCGCCGCGAACTGACCCGCCTGGGTCAGACGGAAGGGGCGGCATCGGCCCGCACCTATGGCGATAATGACGCCAACCGCGCCAACCGCCAGGCCTTCAACAAGGCCATGGTGGCCTTGTCGGAACAGCAGGTGGCCCGCGTGACCACCGTGATCGGCGATCTGGACAGCTTCGCTGACCGTGAACGGATGACCATGCTGGCCATCGCGTCCATCGGCATCATTGGCTCTGTCGGCTTTGCCATCTGGCTGGTGTCGCGTCAGGTGACGGGCCCGCTGGTGGCGGTCACCGGGACCGTGCAGCAGATGGCGGGGGGCGACCTGTCGGCCCAGGTGCCCGAAACCGGCCGGGGGGATGAAATCGGGCAGATTGCCGACGCGTTGGACGTGTTCAAGCGCGGTCTGGCCGAAGCCAAACGTCTGGAAGCCGCCCAGAAGGCCGAACAGGCCGCCAAGGAGGAACGCCAGCGCCGGCTGGAGAAGCTGACCAACGACTTCGCATCAAAGCTGGGCGAGGTATCGACGGCGTTGGCCCGATCGGCCCAGGATATGCGCGACAGCGCGGAGGGCTTGACGGGTGCCGCCAAGGCCGCCGCGACCCAGGCCGCGGAAGTGGCCAATGCATCGGACGAAAGTGCCGCCGGTGTGCAGAGCGTGGCCGCAGCGACGGAAGAGATCAACGCCTCCATCTCCGAAATTGCCCGTCAGGTGGTGGAGGCCAACAATGTCGCCCGCGCCGCCGTCGAGGATGCGGGCGAGACCAGCCGCACCATGGATGGCCTGCAGGGTGCTGCTGGCCGTATTTCCGAGGTGGTGGGCCTGATCCAGGGGATCGCGGCGCAGACCAACCTTCTGGCGCTCAACGCCACCATTGAGGCGGCGCGGGCCGGGGAGGCCGGGAAGGGCTTTGCCGTGGTGGCGTCGGAGGTGAAGACCCTGGCCATGCAGACCGGCAAGGCCACGGAGGACATCACTTCTCAGGTGGCGAATATCCAGCGGGAGACGGCGGCTGCCGTGATCGCCATTGCCCGGATTGCCCATACCATCGACAAGATTGGGGAGATCACGACGGCGCTGGCTGCCGCCATCGAGGAACAGCAGGCCAGCACCAACGAGATCGCCCGCACCGTCCAGGATGTCGCCAACGGTACCCAGGCGGTCTGCGATGCGGTGCAAGGCGTCAGTCAGGCGGCGGCCAATACCGGTGGCGCGGCGGCCACGGTGCATGGCACCGCCTCGGACGTGACCCGTCAGTCGGTGGTGCTGAACACCGAGGTTGACCGGTTCGTGAAAACCATTATCGCGGCGTAACACCAAGGGTCATGGGCAATGACCCTTGGAGGCCGGCGACCGCCGGCCCGCGCACCCATGTGCGCGCAAGCCAAGCCCACGGATGTGGGCGCCCGGCGCCTGAGATACCGTGTTGGCTGTCAAGCGAGTTTGAAGGGTTCTCGACTTTTGAGGACGCCATAGGCGATGACGAGGAGCTTCCTGGCGACAGCGACCAGGATGGCTTTCGGTGCCTTGCCCTTTTCTTTCAGCCTGTCGGC
>CALRNG020000315.1:0-5047 GCA_943369495.1 Rhizobium sp. Q54 | reverse complement strand
TAGGGCATTTTTTGCCCCCAGGCGCCACCTGACCCTTTGCGCGGCCCGGCAAGGCTTGACCAGCGCCCCGCAAAGGCGCGCAATCCCTGGACTGGCACGGTTCTGGCATCTTCCGCCCCGACGATAAGGGGTGCCAAAGCCCCGAACCGAAGGCATAGCGACAGAATCGGAAGCAACGCCATGGCGACGCGCACCCCATCCACCAAGACCCGGATCGGCCAGTGGCTGGCCGCCATCCTGACGGCCCTGACGCTGATGGCGCCCGACATGGCGCATGCGGACAGCCGAATCAAGGATATCGCCGATGTCGAGGGCGTGCGCGACAACATGCTGATCGGCTATGGCCTCGTGGTCGGCCTAAACGGCACCGGCGATACCATCAACAATTCGCCTTTCACCGAACAGAGCCTGATCGGCATGCTGGAACGGTTGGGCGTCAATGTCCGTGGCGACACGATCCGTACCAAGAACGTTGCCGCCGTGATGGTCACCGCCACCCTGCCGCCCTTCACCTCGCAGGGCTCGCGCATCGACATTTCCGTCGCCGCCATGGCCGACGCCAAGAACCTGCAAGGCGGCACCCTGCTGGTGACGCCGCTGCTGGGTGCCGATGGTGAGGTCTATGCCGTGGCCCAGGGGGCCGTCGCCATTTCCGGCTTCAGCGCGCAGGGGGCCGGCGCCTCCATCACACGGGGCGTGCCGACCAGCGGCCGCATCGCCGGCGGCGCCATTGTCGAGCGGGAGATCGATTTCTCGCTGTCCGACCTGCCCTATCTGCGCCTGTCGCTGCGCAACCCCGATTTCACGACCGCCGTGCGCGTCGCCGATGCCATCAACCGCTTCGCCGGCCCGCAGACGGCCAAGGCGCTGGACCCGACCAGTGTCGTCGTCAATGTCCCGATGCAGCGCAAGACCGACCTTGTCGCCTTTCTGGGCGAGGTGGAGCAGCTGACCGTGAAGCCCGACCAGGTGGCGCGCGTCGTCATTGATGAGGCGTCCGGCGTCATCGTGATGGGTGAGAATGTCCGCATCTCCACGGTGGCCATCGCCCAGGGCAATCTGACCATCAAGATCACCGAGACCCCGCAGGTGTCGCAGCCCGCGCCCTTCAGCCAGGGTGGCCAGACGACGGTCGTGCCGCGCACCGACATCCAGGTCGATGATGGCGCGGACAAGAAACTGGCGGTCATGCCGGCTGGCGTATCGCTTCAAGAACTGGTCGCGAACCTGAACGCGCTTGGCGTGGGGCCGCGTGATATGATCTCGATCCTCCAGTCCATCAAGGCGGCTGGCGCCCTTCAGGCCGAGATTGAGGTGATGTGATGTCAGACAGCATGAAGCTTTCCACCCCAGGCTTTGATCCACAGGCCCTGTCACAAGCACAGGCCGGCAATCTGAAGAACAAGGGCCCCTCCATGAAGGATGTGGGCAAGGCGGCCGAGGAATTTGAAGCCGTCTTTCTGTCTCAGATGCTGGGTCAGATGTGGCAGGGCGTGGAAGCAGACGACACGTTCGGCGGCGGCGAGGCGGAGAACACCTGGCGCGGCATGATGGTCGAAGAATATGGCAAGCAGATCGCCAAGGCCGGCGGCGTCGGCATCGCCGACGATGTGAAGGCGGCCATGATCCGCATGCAGGAAGAAGAACAAGGGAAAGGACGGAGATGACAGCCAACACCCGCGCGGATGCGCTGATCGATGCGATGCGGCGACTGACGGACCTTTTCCAGCTGGAGAATGACGCCATCGCCAAACGCAACATTCCGGCCCTGAACGCCATCGCCGATAAAAAGCCCCTGCTGGTCCGCACCTATGAGGATTGCGTGCGGTCCGTGAAGGCGGATACCGAAACGCTCCAACTGATGGACGCAGAGGCCAAGGCACGGCTGAAACAGGCATCGGACCAGTTCGTCGAAGCAACCCTGGAACATGCGCGGCTGGTCCGTGCGGCCACCCAGGTGACGCAATCCACCATCAACACCCTGGTCACCGCCATCAACAAGGCGCGGGCCGACGAAGGCACCTATACCCGCCGCGGCGGGATGGTCATGCCAGCGGCCTATGCCCGCAAGGCCGCACCGTCGATGGCCTATAACAAGTCCTTCTGATTCTCAATTGGGTTTAATATCCTAACTCAACGGCGCGCGGTCCGCACGCCGTAACGCCACTCCCTTGTCCAACGGGTTCCGGGGCCCTTCCACCCGGCAAGCCTTGCCCAGGAACCGGCAGCTTCTGCCGCCCGGCAGGGCCTGACCGGCCCGGACCCCAGCAATTCCGGCACTCCCCTATTGGCACGATAGGTGCATGGTCCCAACCGAATAGCGCAGGAACACACGCCATGGACATCTCAACCCTTCTCGGAGCCAGCACGGCCACCGCCCCATCCGCCCTTTCCTTTGGCGTGATGGGAGGTGGGACCGGCAATACCACCCCGTCCGGCGAAGGGCTGGAGGGTCTGAACAGTTTCAACCAGCTGCTGGGCAATTTCCTATCCCTGACGGGCGGCGAAGGTGTGACGGGCGAGGGCGCCCCCCTGCCCGGCCTGACGACGGACGAGGTGGAAGCAGGGCTATCGCCGGGGCTTGGCGGCGCTGCCCTGCCTTCCGGGCTGGGCGCCTTGCTGGGTGGCGGTGGATTGAACGGGCTGAACCTGTCCAACCTGGCGGGCACCGGGGCCGCGCCCAAGGGCATGGAAGCACGCTGGTCACAGTCGGGGATCAGCCTTCTGGCCGGCGGCGGCCTGACGGGACAGGAGATGAACCCGGAGGTGGTGGCGTTCTTAAATGATCTGTCGACCGTGTTCGCCGCTGCGGGACCGCTGTCATCCGATGGCACGGTGGATAATGTCGCGGTTGCGGAAGGAGAGACGCAGACGCCGGAGACCGACCTTCTGACCGTCCTGCAAGGCGGAAATGCCGCCGCAGAGGCCGTTCTGGTGCAGCAGCTGGCCGCGCTGACCGTCAATAGCGGCAAGAGCAGCGCGCCCGTCATCCCCACCCTGACCACCGATACGGCGCCCAGCGCGCTGGGCGTCAATCTGACGGTGGCCGGCACGGGCATGAAGGCCCTGCCCACCGTGCCCGTCAATGACCTTGGCCCCACGCCGTCCCCCATGACCGCCCCAGTGATCCCGAAGCTGGCAACCGCCGCACCGCCCACGCCGGTGAGCGCGGGAACCACCACGTCGGCGCCTGCCATCCCGAAGGCGGCCACCAAGGTCGATGTGACACCCGTCGATGAACAACCGAGGCCGACGCCCGTGATGGCCACTGCCAACGGCGACAGCATCGATACTGGCAATGACAGCATCAATACCGGTATCGTCCCACCGCAGCAGCCGGCAGCCGCGACCCTGGCACCGGCGGCCACGCCAACGCCCGTCAGCACGGCAGCCAAGCCGGCGACCATTGGCACGACGACTATCAGCACAACGACCGCCAACAATGCGACGGTCGCCACCATGACAGTCACCGCAGCACCCGCGCCCACGGCACCGCCGTCCGTCGCGACGACAGCGCCCTCGTCAACGCCTGTGCCAACGACAACCGCCACCCCCACCATGGTCACATCCGGCACAGATGATGGTCAGGGCGCCATTGCCCTGCCCGCTGACCTGACCAGCGCTGCCGCCCCTGACGATCAGGCCAGCCCACCCGCACCGGCCTCGGCCTCGGCCTCGGCACCGGTCAAGGCCGCAGCACCGGCCCCTGTGGTCAGTGCTGCGCCTCCCCCACCCTCGCTGACAACAGCCCCGCCGCCGGCGCAAGCCACCCCGGCGCCCATTGCCGCCCCGATCAGCGGAACCCCCACTGACCCCGTGCGCAGCGATGTGACGACCGTAGAGGCCAATAGCGAAGGCAATGCCGCGATCATGTCGGCACCCACCCCGCCACCCGTCACGTTGACCGCTAAGCCAGTGACGCAGACCAATGCCGCCGCACCGCCCGTGGCACGGCCAGTTGAGACGGCGGGGACCGTGACCCCGGCGACAGCCGACCCCATCCCGGAGGCCGTACCAGCCGACGCGGAAGCCAGTGTCGAGGCTGAGACCACCGTCTCCACGACGACCGGTAGCCAGGTCGCCACCGCACCGGCACGCCCGGCCAGCACCAGCCCGGTGGCAGCCACAACCCGCCCCCCCGCCATGGTCCGCACCAATGCTGAGGCCGCACCGGTCGACGCGGACGCCGGCACGGAGCCGCAGGTCGCTGTCGAGGAGGATGGGTCCGTCACCAACAACCGTATGCTGGCGCCCAAGCATGTGGGAACCGACGCACAGGTCGACGGCCAGGCCGACATGGCCGGACCGGCACAAACTGCCGGGCAGAACCAGCCTGCCACCCGGACGGAAGCCCCCAACCTGCGGCCACAGACGGAGGACAACCTGCTGTCCCGTGCCGTCACCGCCGGGGCCAGGGGTCAGGAGGGTGGCAGCGCCACCGATGGTGACAGCGGTACTGGCAGCGGTTCCGGCTTTGCCGAGCCTGCCGCCGCCGACAGCACCGCCGCAGCCGTGGCCGTGGGCGAGAATGGCAAGGTCCAGAGCAGTGACTTCGCCCAATCCCTGCGTCAGACATCCGGGCCGCACCGCCCCAACGCCTATGTCCCGCCCGGTCATCAGATGGCCATGCATGTCCAGCGCGCCGTACAGGACGGCAATGACCGCGTGTCCATCCAGCTCAACCCCTATGAGCTGGGCCGTATCGATGTCCAGCTGGAGATCGGGTCGGAAGGAAAGCTGCGCGCCAAGGTGATGGTGGAAAACCCGCAGACCCTGGAAATGCTGCAAAAGGATGCCAAGAACCTGGAGAAGGCCTTGCAGGAGGCCGGTCTGCAGACCGACAAGGACAGCCTGTCCTTCTCGCTCCAGGATAGCGGTGATCAGGCCCAGCAGCGCCAGGATCAGCAGGAGCAATCCGGTTATGGCACAGGACTTGCTTCTGATGATGTCGAGGAAGAAGACCCGGCAATTATCGCCCAGGCCCAGATCTTGGAGTTCGGGCGGGTGGATGTGCGGGTCTGACGCAGCATATCCCTGACGGGAAGGA
>CALRNG020000314.1:0-5055 GCA_943369495.1 Rhizobium sp. Q54 | reverse complement strand
CCCAGGGTTGGAATGACCCCAAGACGTAAGGAACCGGCCAGCGGATCACGCCAGCCCTGGGCCAGGGCGGCGATGGCGTCGGCATTCTCTACCGCCGCGCGGGCCAGCGGCAGAATCTGTTCTGCCGCGGGTGTCGGAATGACGGATTTGTTGGTCCGTTCAAACAGGGTCATGCCCAGCATCTCCTCCAGCTTTCGCAACTGGCCGGACAGGGTGGGCTGGCTGACATGGCAGGCCTCCGCCGCCCGCCCGAAATGACGGTGGTCGGCCACGGCGATGACATAGCGCAGGTCGCGCAGGTTCATGGAGCAGGCCTATGAAAACATGATAGGTGGCAACGATCATTACCATTCGAACAATCAATTGTACCAGCTGAAACCACAGGGATACTGTGCCGACAGTTTCCCACGTGGCCCGATTGCGACATCGCAATCGGCAGCCAGGAGCATAGATTGTGAGAAATCTCGCCTCCATTCCCCGGCCCGTTCAGCGGGCGCTCTACCGGCTCGGTGCCAGCGTGTTCCTGCTGCTGGGGATGGTCGGTGTCGTTGTGCCCTTGATGCCAACGACCGTTTTCCTGCTGCTGTCGGCCTGGTGCCTGATCAAGCTGGACGACCCGCGTGTCGATCAGCTGTTGCAGCATCCTCGTGTGGGGCCGCCGCTTCGCCTGTTCATGGAAAGAGGGCAGGTGACGCGGCGGGGCAAACTGATGGCCTTGGGCGGGATGAGTTTTGGTGCTGGTGGCATGGGGCTATTGGCGGGTGCTCATCCATGGCTAGCCGGTGGTGCCATCGGGGTGCTGGCGGTGGCCGCTCTCTATGTCGCGACCCGGCCCGAACCAGGCCCCCAACCCGTAAGGATATAGCCTCCAGCCCCCACTTTACCCCACTCATGGAACTCTAAAAGCCCATGGTCGCCAACCCATGGGCTTTCTTTTTTTCAAGATGCCTTGCCTGTCCGACCCAGCATGCTTTTCAACAGTTTTTCACCCGGTGCCTTGGATGGCGCTGCCAGTTCGATACGGTGATCAGCCGTCAACAGCATGGTCACGCGGTCGCCGGGTTTCACGCCCAGATGATCCAGCATTTCCGGTGTCAAGGTGATGCGGCCGTCCGGGCCGATATTCATGTCCATGGCTTGGTCCCAAATGATTTGCCCGCCAGATTAGGACTTGGCAAGGGGCAGGGCAATGGGATCAGGAGGGCGGCTTTGCAGTTAGCAGATCGGGTACCGCGCCTTCGGTCCGCAACTGCGCCAGCCCACGATTGAAACTATCCAGGATGTGCTGTGCATTCGGGTGGTCGCGGGCAACGATCAAATGCAGGGTGGCTTCGCTGGCGACCGGGCCCGGCACGGTGGCCAGCTTCTCCCGCTCCACAACGTCGGCGCGGCGGGCGATGGCGATGCGTTCATCCTCCACCATGAAATCAGCCCGTCCACCCACAATCATGGACAGGCAGCTGCGCTGCTGCGTTGGGGTGACCCGCAAAACATCGCCCTGCCGGATCAGGAGATCCGCCCAGGGTGGCAAGCCATAGCCGACGGCGGCGCAAACCCGTTTGCCCTTCATCCAGCCGGTGGCCATGGCGGCCCGTTCATTGCCAAGCGCGACGATCAGGTGCTGGCGTACCGTTGTGATCGGGTCGGAGAACAACACCTCCCGCAAGCGTTGCTCGGTACGGATATAGGGGAAGGTGGCATCAAACCGTTGGGCCAGCAGCCCTTCATAGCCGCGTCGCCAGGGCTCCACCGTCAGTTCCACGACCTCACCGGATTTGGCAAGGGCCTGCCGGACCAGCTGTGTGACAGGGCCACCATCAGGCAGACTGTCATCCACATAGGGGGCGTAATCATTGCCGGTGACCAGTTTCAACGGCGCCACTTCGGCAGATGCCGACAGACAGGGAAGCGACAAGACCAGCAGGACCATCGCCACGCGTCGCACCTGATGCCCCCGCTGACCGTCAATACCCTGTTAAGACTATGGTTAACTATAGTCTGTGGTCAATCAAAGGTTAGAGAATTCCATCCCCCAGGAAGTAAGGATGCTTAAATCCAGCCTGCCAGTTCCCTCTCCACAATGCCGCGCAGCAGGACGATATGGTCGGGGTGGTCGTTCAGGCAGGGGATATACGTGAAATCGGTCCCCCCAGCGGTAAGGAACGTCTCCCGGATGCCCTGATTGACCTCCTCCAGCGTCTCCACACAGTCGCTGACAAAGGCGGGGGCCAGGATCGCCAGCTTCTTCACACCCTGTTCCGGCAGGGCCTTTACCATCGGTTCCAGATAGGGCTGCAGCCATTCCGTTCGCCCGAAACGGGACTGGAACGCATGGGTCAGCATTCCCCCATCCATGCCAAGCCTTTCCCGCAGCAGGCGGGCCGTCTTCATGCAGTAGCAGTGATAGGGATCGCCCTTGTCCAGGTACAACTTGGGCAGGCCATGGAAGGAGGCGATAATCCGCTCTGGCTTCCAACTCAGGCTGTCCAGATGCCGGGTGACGCCGGCGGCCAGCGCCTCGATATAGGCGGGATCATCGTGATAGGTGGGGACCGTGCGCAGGGCGGGTTGCCGGCGCAGTGTCATCAGGTGCCGGAAGGCCTGGTCGCAGGCGGTGGCCGTGGTCGTGGCGCTGTATTGCGGATAGAGCGGGAACAGCAGGATACGCTCGCATCCCTGTTCGATCAGGCTGTCGATGCCCTTCGCGGTGGACGGGTGGCCATAGCGCATGCCCCATTCCACAATGATCCGGTCTTCGTACGTGCTCTTCAGCGCGGTGCGCAGCCCATCGGCCTGACCACGGGTGAAGGTCTTCAGCGGGCTTTCGTTCAGGTCCCGGTTCCAGATGCCGTCATAGGCATGGCCGCTTTTCCGGGGCCGGAAAGTCAGGATGATGCCCTGCAGGATCGGTTGCCAGATGGCCTGCGGCACCTCCACCACCCGACGGTCGGACAGGAACTCCGACAAGTAGCGGCGCATCGACCAATAGTCGGTCGCCTCCGGTGTTCCCAGATTGACCAACAGCACACCAATCTTGGGCGCCTTGACGGGCGGATGGCCGGCAGGCAGGGCGGGGGAGGAGCTGTTCTGGGTCAATTCAGCTTATACTCTGACAGGGAATGGGGAACCCGAACCAGTCAGGAACGGGCGCGCACCATCGCCGCCAGGGCTTTGCGGTGGCGGTGCGCTTGCATCAAGATATCCGCTGGTGCGGAACCTTCAATGACCAACCGGCCATTTTCAGCCGACAGTCCCGCGCCATGCTGACGAAGCGACTGTATCAGCTTTTCCAGTGATTTGGTTGCCATGATCCTTACTCCATCCTGTGGGTTTCAGGATGGCAGGAAGGATGACGCAAGGGAAATCGATTGATCGGATGGTGATGATAGGTAGTGCCTATCAGGCGCCACAGCACTTCTTGTACTTCTTGCCCGACCCGCAGGTGCAGGGATCATTGCGACCGACCTTCTGGACGGTGCGCGGCCGCTGGCCCATGACGCCATCCACATACCACCAGCGGCCGTCCTGTTGCTTGAAGCGGCCGGTTTCATGGTGGATCAGGTCCTTGCCATCCATGGTGAACTTGGCCACGAACTCGACATAGGCCTCGTCCGGGACCTGCCCCTCGGCGGTGGAGCGCACTTCCAGGCCCGTCCAGATGCTCTTGGACGCCCATTCCGTGACCTGCTCCACGTCGAAATCATCCTGCGTGCCCGGCAGCAGGGTTTCGCCCAGATACTTGACGTCCTGCTTGGCGAACGCGGTATAGCGCGAGCGCATCAGCGCTTCCGGCGTGGGGGCCGGTTCGGTACGGGCCAGATAGGGGCCGCAGCAGGCATCAAATTCACGACCGCTGTCGCAGGGGCACTTGCTCATGGGGATCACTCACGGAACGGGACTGGTTATGGTTGCGCCAAGGGGATAGCTGAACATGACAAGCGCCGCCAGTGCGGTTTCGTCATGTGACCTGGTTGTCAGCGGGGCAGACCGAGCTTGCTCTATTCTGGATCGGGGCATTCCCGGGGGCGCAGTGATCATTCTGACCAAACACGCGCAGGATCAAATGCTGGATCGTGGGATCCGGTACGTCTGGATCGAAGCCACCTTGCTTCACCCGGACTGGACCCGTCCCGACAACCATCCGATCCTTTCGGGCGATTGCCGATTTCGGGGGACGTGTTTTGCGGGTTGTTCACCGCCAGGAAAAGGACGACATTATCGTTGTGACGGTCTTTTTCGACAGGAGGGCCCGGCCATGATGAAGCAAAGCTACGATCCGCAGGCAGATGCCTTTGTTATCCGCTTTGCGCCGGAGAATGTTGCCGTCGTTGAAAGCGAAGAGGTGGCGCCGGGAGTCATCCTTGATTTCGACGCTGAGGGTGAAGTTGTTGCCATTGAGGTGCTGGGTGTCAGCCGGCGGATGAAGCCGAAGGCAGCCGTGGCTGCCTGATCCTGTCCTGCTCACAAATCCAGTGACAGTTCCCGGCCCGACGCCTCGCTATGGTCGTGCCAATGCAGGTTGCAGCGGGGTTCGTACAGGTCGGCCTGGCCCAGTTCGACGGTACGGTCGTTGCGGTGCTTCTTGAAGGTCTTGTGCGCCTCATGTCCGCACACGGCGCAGCGGGATTTCAGCTTCCACAGGCCGTCGGCCATGGCGGCCAGGGTGGCGGTCACCGGGAAGGCCCGGCCCCGCCAATCCATATCCAGCCCGGATACCGCCACGTCGATGCCCCGGTGCAGAAGGGTGCGCACATCCTCCACCACGTCGCCGTGATAGTGCGGGTCAACACAGAACTGCACCTCATCAATGAAGACGGCCTTGATGCTGTCAGGCACGGGGGGCATGCGGGTGATGGGCACGGCGTCGAAGCCGATGCCGTCATGATTGACGACCCGGCTCTCGGCATAGCGCACGTCGAAGGCTGGCTTCAGCAGCATGATGTGGGAGCCGGTGCCGTGCGTGTACCAGATGGCGCGCTTCAGGATCTCCGTGGACTTGCCCGAGAACATGGGTCCGCAGATGACTTCCAGCTTTCCGTAGCGCATGCCTGTTTC
>CALRNG020000313.1:0-5065 GCA_943369495.1 Rhizobium sp. Q54 | reverse complement strand
TGGCGTCCATCGCCACAAAGTCAGGCGTATGCTTGACCGTGGAAATGGACTTCAAGGCCGGATGGCGCTCGAGCAGGGCGTTGATGCGCGCTTCGTCACCGACGAAGAGGAAATCGACGTTTGGGCAACGCTCACGGGCAAGGTCGGCGCCAGCGACGACCATGTCAGGAGCATGGTCGCCACCCATGGCGTCCAAGGCGATGCGCAGGCGCGTTGTCACTTCCGTTCGACGTCCCTATAACCCGCGAAAACCTGGACCGTACCGGCGATCAGGCAGCGGCCGGGGCGGTCACGGTCACTTCGCGGCTGTCATAGTGGCCGCAGGAGCCGCAGACGTGGTGCGGGCGCTTCAGCTCGCCGCAATTGCCGCATTCATTGTATGCGGCGGCGGTCAAGCCATCGTGCGAACGGCGCATGTTGCGCTTCGACTTGGAGGTCTTCTTCTTAGGAACGGCCATGATCGTAACTCACAATGTTTTAAGGCGACCGCTAGGGCCGCCCGGACAGAGGCGCTTGAATACTGGATATGGTGTGCGAGGGCAAGTGCGAAACCCAATCAAGACGGCTTCTTTAAGCGGGACAGGGCCGCAAAAGGGTTCTGGCGGGGCGGTTCCGGGGGTGTGTCCTCGGTCAAGGACAGAGTATCGGGGCCTACATCCTCCAGAATCGGGGTGAACTCGACCCCTTCCTTGCGTGGATAAGGCTCCAAGGCCAACGACAGGTTCTGTGCCACCAACTCGCCGATATCGATCCGGCCCCCCGGCATCGCTTCGGGGAAGTCCTCATCACCGCCCAGATACTGGAAATGGTCGCTCTCATCCTCCTCTTCCTCCTTGGGGATCAGATGCTCAGGGGCGAAGAGGGCGGAGAATTCCTCCTTAACGTGTGCGGGCACGGGTTCCAGGGTGACGACGCAGCGCTGCACCACATCAGCCTCAATCTCCCCCGCCACCTTCACAAACTCCGACCGCACGCGGCGTAGGCGCATCTTGGCCTTCAGGCCGGACAGGGAGACCAGATCGAATCGTTCGGCCAGCGCAGCGCACTCAGCCTCGCTGGCCGTCACGACCTCAAACCCGCCAGCCGTCGTCACCTTGTCGGCGATGATGATGCGGGACAGTTCGGGCAGGGGGGCGGTCATGGAGAGAATCCTTCGACTAAGATACGTATAATATAGAGACAAGCCGCCGGTCAGGTCGAGGCGAACTCCACCTCACCCGCCAGCAGCCGGTCGATGGGGAAGCTCTCCAGATGGGCCAGTTGCCGGCGCGTATAGTCGGCCATGGCCTTTACATGGGTAGGATCGGGCAGGGTGGAGCCGTAAAGGTTCCGGTCCAGCGCCGATTCCAGCACGCAAGGATCGTCCTTGGCCGCGATTCCCGCGTCATAGGCGCCGACGCGGCCATAATAGTGGCTGGCCAGGTCCTTGACCTTGTCGCCCACCTTCATGTCGCCGGCCCCCAGCTCACGCAGGTTGAAATCCAGGTCGGCGAACATGAAATCGAACAGGGCCTGATTGAACTCCGCCGTCACCTTGCCGCCCATGGCCAGCCGGCGCATGACCAGCCAAGCATGCAGCGACACGGATTCGAACCGTCCCTCCAGCGTATCGGGCACACCCAGGTCGGCGAAAAACACCGGCAGGCGCGATTGAGCCACAATGGCGCCATAGAGGGCGGCGATGGTGCGTTCACGCTGGGGGCGTTGGAACAGTCGGCTGAACAAGACGTGCCTTCTCCCATGGCTGGCAGGCTGCGGACATTGACATTGCGCCAAGGCCAGTGCCAATGTCACCGGCCAGATAGGGGGCGGCGGCCCTGTCGTCAAGCCATGGCGCGTGCCCAAAAGGGTCTGCGCCGGGTTGGAAGACAATTCGCCGCTGGTATCGGGGTGTCTGCCCCGTGCATTGTCCGGCACCATGCCGTTGGTCACATCCAAGGTTCGAGAGACGTCACGTTGATGCGCAAGACCCATGCTACCGCCCTGTTGACCTTCGGCCTTCTGGCGCTTGGTCTGACCGGCTGCAGCCCCATCGTCGCCCAGCGTGGCAATCTGGTGGAAGATACCCGTCTGGCCCAGATCCAGACCGGTCAGACGACGCGCGAACAGGTCCAGTATGTGCTGGGCACGCCAACCTCCACCGGCGTCGTGGACGGCTCCACCTGGTACTATATCGGACGGCGCACCGAACAGACCGCCTTCCTGGACCCGGAGGTCACGGCCCAGCGCATCATCCGCGTCCGCTTCGATGAGGGCGGGACGGTGCAGGAAATCAAGGAACTGGATGGCGCTGCAGAGGCCGCCTATGTCGAACCTGTCGCCCGCGTCACGCCCACCGTTGGCCATGACCTGAACTTCTTCGAACAGCTGCTGGGCAACCTGTCCAAGCCGTCGCGCAAGAAGAAGGAAGACAAGAAAAAGAAGAAGTAAGCGGGCAGAGCCGCCCCAAAATGTAAACGCCGCGTGGGGGAAACCGCACGCGGCGTTTTAATTTTTAGGCCTTACACGTTCAGCAACAGGTTCTCACGCTCCCAGCTGCTGATCACGCGCTGATAGGCGTCATATTCGGCCTGCTTCACATAGCTGACGGCGGAGATGAAGCGTTCGCCCAGAACTTCCTTCAACGGCTTGCAGCTGTTGAACTTGTTCAGGGCATCACCCTGGTGGCGGGGCAGCGAGAAGGCCAGACGGTGGGCAGAACCCTTGACCGGGTCCGACGGCTCCAGTTCCTGCGTCATGCCGATATAGCCGCAGGCCAGCGAGGCGGCGAGCGCCAGATAGGGGTTGGCGTCGGCACCGGCGACCCTGTTCTCCACACGCCGCGCCTCCGGCGGGCTGACCGGCACGCGAAAGCCCGTGGTGCGGTTGTCGCGGCCCCAATGCACATTAATGGGCGCGTCCGAGCCCTGCACCAGCCGGCGGTAGGAGTTGACGTTGGGTGCCAGCAGCGGCATCGCATAGGGCAGATACTTCTGCAAACCGGCGATGAAGCTCATGAACAGCGGCGTGTCCGACCCGTCGGCATTGGCGAACAGGTTGACGCCCGTTTTGGCATCCACCAGCGACTGGTGGACATGCATGGCGCTGCCCGGCTCGTTCTGCATGGGCTTGGCCATGAAGGTGGCATAGACCTGATGCCGGATCGCTGCCTCACGCACGGTGCGCTTGAACAGGAAGACCTGATCGGCCAGTTCCAACGCCTCGCCATGGTTGAAATTGATCTCGATCTGGGCGGCACCGGCCTCGTGGCTCATCGTATCCACGTCGATTTCCTGCTTTTCGCAGAAATCGTAGACATCTTCGAAGATCGGATCGAATTCGTTGACGGCGTCGATGCCATAGGCCTGACGCCCGCTTTCCTGCCGGCCGGAACGGCCCACGGGGGGAACCAGCGGATAATCCGGGTCCTTGTTGACGGCAACCAGGAAGAATTCCAGTTCCGGCGCCACAATGGGCTTCCACCCGCGCGCCTCATACAGGGCCAGAACGCGCTTCAGGACGGAGCGGGGGGAGATGTCGACGGTCGATCCGTCGGCATAGAAACAGTCGCAGATGACCTGGGCGGTGGGTTCATTGTACCAGGGCACGACGCGGACGGTGGCGGGATCGGGCGTCATATAGACGTCCCAGTTCTCCACGCTCGTCACATCCTCGTCTTCCGGGTATTCGCCCGTCACGGTCTGGATAAAAATGGATTCAGGCAGGCGCAGGCCGCGATCCCGCAGAATGCGCAGGAACTTTTCGGCGGGCACGATTTTGCCACGGGCAATGCCGGCCAAGTCTGGCACCAGACATTCAACCTCGGTAATCCGACGTGAGCGGATGAATTCTTCCAATGTACTCATGATGACGCCACGGGTTGGCGGCCCAGATGCACCCGTCGCAGCCGGAACCTTGTCCGGCATTCGGGGCTGGGAAATGGTGCTACGCCCGCAGCCCTCCACGTTGTTTCTGATAGATCAGTATAGGCAGAGGGCAGGGGGGGCAGGCAAGCCGGGATCGGCAGCTTTCAATAGAAACTGATATCCCGGCCTAGACCGGCAAAACGCAGGCCGGCATCGACATAGATCGTCTGCCCCGTGATGACGGGGCTTTCCAGCAGATAGAGGCAGGCCTTGGCGATATCGTCCGCTCCCGGCCCGACATGCAGCGGGTTCTGCGCATGCAGACGCTCAAACTCCGCCTGCGCCTGCCCTGGCGCCGGCAGAACATAGCCGGGCGCGATGGCGTTGACCCGCAGGCGCGGCGCACCGGCCCGCGCCAGCATCTCCCCCAACCCCATCAGCGCGTATTTGGAGAGTGTGTAGCTCATATGGTCGCCATGCGGACTGGCCAGTTTCTGGTCCAGAATATTGACGATGGCACCCGTCGCACCGTCCGGCAACTGTGCCAGCAAGGCCTGCGACAGCAGGGCCGGGGCAACCGTATTCGGCAGGTAATGGGCCAGCATCCGCTCCGCCGTCAGGGTCGTGATGTCATCCCATTCAAAGATCGAGGCGCTGTTGACCAGGGCCGTCAGCGGTCGGCCCAAGGCATTCGCCGCATCGGCTACCACGCCTGCCACCTGCGCCGGATCGGCCAGATCGGCGGCGACAGCGGCGGCCCGCACGCCCTTGGCCCGGATGGCATCCAGCATGTCCGCCACCTCCGGCCCCTCGGTGCGGTAATGGATGGCCACATCCATGCCGGCCCCGGCACAGGCCAGCGCCATGGCCGCCCCCAGACGCCGCGCGCCCCCGGTGATCAGTACGGCATGCGGCGGGGTCATCAGGGGCGCTCCAGATCGATATGACAGGCAAAGCCAGAATCGGCGGGGCTGACCACGCTGATCTTCTGCGACAGGATGCGGCCATCAAAGGCGAAGATGAAACGGCCCAGCGCCCTGGCAACCCCTTCCGCATCCGCGAATGGCCCTTTGTCGCGGAACGGACCCAGGATGTGGCGCACGATCTGTGAATAATCGACAGTCATGGTGATGTCGTCCGGGTCGCCCGTGAAGGGTCCCGTGATGCTGGTACCCAGGCGCAGATTGATTCGGCAATCCAGCCCCTCGACACGCTGCACC
>CALRNG020000312.1:0-5066 GCA_943369495.1 Rhizobium sp. Q54 | reverse complement strand
AGCCGCCCAGCTCGTCAAAGCGCGCCTGAACCTCGCCATAACGCTCGATGATGGTGTCCATCTGGTCGGCCTGGTCGGGATCGGCCATGGCGGCTTCCAGGGTTGCCATCTCCTTGGCAACCTCACTGACCGGACCGGCCCCGTCCATCACCTCCTGGACCGCGCTGCGCCCGGACATTTCGCCCACATCCTGGCTGAAATAACCGATGGAGACCTGTTTTTCCACCGACACCTGGCCCGTGTCCGGCTGATCCTCGCCCGTGATCATGCGGAACAGGGTGGTCTTGCCCGCGCCGTTGGGACCGACCAGCCCCACCTTTTCCCCCCGGTTCAATGACGCCGAGGATTCAAGGAACAGAATGCGGTGACCATTGTGTTTGCTGATATTTTCAAGACGAATCATAACAGGCGACCGAGTTTCGGGGGCTGGGGCGTGGCCCCTTATGCCACAAGTCGGCAGGCGCGACAGTGTTCTGATCGCCCTCGATGCCAGCATAGCACGCAGCCCAGCTCCACGCGGGGCCTGGGTCTACGGGTGCCGGTGCGGATGGGGATTATACCAGGAGCCATTTTCAATGGCCCTTGGTAATGCTTGTTCCCTCATGCACCGGGCGTTCACATCAGTGGGCTTGGCTGACGCGCACATGGGTGCGCTGGTCGGCGACCGCCGACCTCCAAGGGTCATTGCCATGACCCTTGGCTTTACTCCCCGCGCCGATCCACAAAGCCCGGTGGACGCAGCTTGATCAAATGGTCCGGGTCGGCCGGGCTGCCGTCCGGGTTGAGGCCGAGATAATAGCTTTTCTGCCATTTCTCAGCCTGGGCCGCCGATCCGGCCTGCGCCAAATCGGCGTTGAAGCGCAGGCGACCGGTGGACCATTCCTGGAACCGCTGCTCCAGCTCGGGATCGTCCTTCAATGAACGGATTTCCGGCTCCACGCTTTCCAGCAGGCGGCGCTGCAGGGGGAAGATGGCGCAGAAGGGTTCGCCGGCATCGAACCGGGTCACCCGGCCTGGGGCGGTGAATTTCCAGTTCATGGTGAAACTGTAGGGGGCCCAGTCAGTCTCGATGATCCCGGTCAAAGGCGCGATCCCGTCCTTCGGCGCATTCACGGGACCCTGAGCATAAAGGCTCCAGCCCGGTTCGGTGCGGAACACCGCTTCAATATGGAAGGTCAGGACGCCGGAGCCGAAATGGCTGATGGCCGGTGCGACGGTGCCAGGATCGGGGGTGATCACGATGGCATCCTTGCCCGTACCCCCATCCCAATGGGCCGTGAAGCCGGAGCGGCAGAGGATTTCCCAGCCATGGGCGTTCGCGATGTTCAGCGGCAGGCAGCGATAAGCATAGGCCTGGGGCGTGGCGTCCATCCAGTCGCGCGTCGCTGGCGCCGGGCGCAGCAGCGGCGGCTCTGCATGCATGGCGTAGCAGGTGAGTTTCATGGCCCTCAGGCCCGCATCGGATTGAGGGCGGCGCCGATATCGATGCCGGGCTGATCAGAGATCTGCATCAGCAACTCATCCACCTCGCGCTCCGCGGTGTCGGCGAACTTGTCGAACAACGTCTCCAGCACGACCTGCTGGAACCGTTCACGGGGGCACTCGCCACTGGCAAACTCCGTCTCCAGCGCCACCTGCTGGGCGGTCCGGAACGGCCCGGTCAAGGTGCCGGGGATGTTCGCCGCCTCCATCAGGCAGTGCAGGCCCAGAATGCCATCATCCCAGGCCAGAATGCCGGCGGCCTGTGGCGTGATGTTGGCACGTGCCGCCATGCCGGCCACGAAAAATTCCAGGTCGCCGGCGCACAGTGCCCGGAACAGGACCTGGGGCGTCAGCCTACCCTGGCGATAGAGATGCTTGGCGACCATCTCCGCATCCTCGCGCGACAGCAGCAGGGGCTGCAGCACGCGCAGGGTGGCGGCCTCGCGCCCCCCCTCCGCCAGACGCTTGGCCAGGGTCGGCTCGATCTTATGGTCGCGGATCAGCTGCTGACGCACATCTTCCGATACCAGGGCGATCATGCGCTCGACAATGGCGATGGTCACCTCCGGCCGGGCGGCGATGCTGTCAGCCACGATGCGGAACTGCCCGAACCGTTCGGCCGCACGGGTCAGCGTCGCCGCCCGTACCGCAGCACCGCGATTGCGCAGCAGATGGACGACGGTGACGACATTGCCAGTTTCGACCAGCGCGGCGGACACCGCCTCTGACACGGTTCGACGACCGGCGATGGCCAGCTGCTTCTGCGGGTCGCGTTCGGCCACGATCTCCAGCAGCAGCTTTTCCGGCAGGCCATCCACATATTTCAGGATGGGAACGGCCACCTGTGCCACGTCGCGGGCCAGTTTCTCCGCAATGTCGGCGGTCAGGATGGGGCTGTTATGGATCTGCCAGGCGACGGCGGCCCGCACCTCCGCCTCCGCATCCGATGCGAAGGCGCGCAGGATATCCAGCGCCAGACGCTTCTCAGCGTCGGTCAGGTCGCCTTCCTCCATCTCCATGACCAGTTTGGTCATGGTATCGACGCGCGGCTTGGTGCCCGGCTGATGCAGCAGCCGGTCCACATCGCTGCTGTTCAGCCGGGAACGCAGGATCGGACGAAGGGGAGCGTCGGGATCCCCGGAATTCGGGGGGGGCATCATGGGATCAGTCCTGGCCACGGCTGTCGTAGCGCACGACATCTCCCCACAGCCGCTCCAGGCGGCGCAGCATGCGATAGGTGGTTTCCAGATCGGTGGCGTCGTTATTGGTGCGCAGCAACTGGACTGCCTGCCGGCTTTCCAGCTTACCGATCTCCGCGCAGAGCCATTCACCCTTTTCCGACAGACGCAGACGGGCAGCGCGTCGGTCGCGGGCCGATGCGCCACGGTCGACATAGCCCTGTTCGACCAGATGCTTCAGGTTATAAGAGGCGTTGGAACCAAGATAATAGCCGCGTTCCATCAGGTCGCGGACCGTCAGTTCATCACTGCCGATATTCAGCAGCATCAGCACCTGCATCGGGCTGATATCATCAACGCCGATGCGGCCCAGTTCGACCCGGACCACATCATGCAGTCGGCGCTGCATATGATCGATGACCCGCGCGATGTCGGCGTAAAGAGCCACCTCGCTGACCGGGGATTCAGCCCGGTCGGTCGTCATGCGCTCAATCGGCGAATCGCCCATGCGGGCCAGCTTGATCATCGTTCCAAAGCCCCGACCTTCGTCACCCGGCATCATGACCGCCTCTTGGCTTGTCGGGTCCACGATAACCCATCCCGACTGGCCCATAGATTATCGCGTATGGCGGTTACCGCAAGTGCATAGGTCGTATTCCTGCCCCTGCATGTGACATAGGCCGTTCGGAAGATTGGGGCTCCTTTTGCCCCTCACGCGCCGGGCGCCGCCATCCGGCGGCTTGGCTTCACGCGGCACCGGCCGCGCGGCGGCGGTCGCCGCCGGTCCATAGGTCAAAATTTGACCTATGGCACTATTTCGCGAAAATCATCGCCTCGTCACGGAAGGCCTTGAATTCCAGGGCGTTGCCAGACGGGTCCAGCAGAAACATGGTGGCCTGTTCGCCCACCTTGCCCTGGAACCGGATGCCAGGTTCGATGATGAAGCGCTGACCGGCGGCGCGGAACCGGTCCGCCAGGGCATGCCAGACGTCCCAGTCCAGGATCAGGCCAAAATGGCGGACCGGCACATCATGCCCGTCCACGGGGTTGGTATCGGCCGATCCGCATTCATCCGGCGCCAGATGGGCCACAATCTGATGGCCATAGAAATCAAAATCCACCCATTCCGGGGATGACCGCCCCTCCGGACAGCCCAGCAGGTCGCCATAGAAGGTGCGGGCGGCGGCCAGATCATGGACGGGGAAGGCCAGGTGGAAGCGGGGATGGGACATGGAAAAGGTTTGCTCCGGCTTATTTGGCGGCAATGGCGATGGTGACCGTATCCTCATAATCGCCGGCCTGACGCTGTGCCCCGTCGGGGACGGAGACGGACAGAACCGTCTGTCGCGCCGTACCCGATACGGGACGCCCCGCTGTCAGGCTGCCATCGGCGGTGCTGCTGCTGTCGCCATAATGCAGGGTATAGGCGATGCTGGATGTGCCCGACGACAGGGCGCCGCCATTCTTGGACAGCAGGCTGACCGTGTAGCCGTTGGCGGCGTTACAGCGTTCCTCCACCGTCGCCACGGGCACGATGGCGGCGCTGTTCAGGTTCAAGGCTGCGTTCTCGGTGGACAGGCTGATGGCGCAGGTGGCCGGAACGCTGGCCCGCAGCGTGATGGCGCCCTGGCTGCTGTTCTGGGCGATGGCGTCGCCACTAATAAAAAGTGCCGCCAATGCCAGAAGTGCCAAGGGAGTTGTCCCCCGTCCTGTGAAACGCCAAGCCATGGCGATCCTTTCCGCCCATTCTGGGCACCCACGGCGGTTTATCCGCGCCGTGACGGTCAATCATGGCCTGATCTTAATTGGCGGTGATGGTCAGAAGCAAGCTGTCCGAATAGGTACCTGCCAGGGCTTGTGCTGCGCCATCGGTCTGTACCTGCAGCCCATAGCGGCCGGACCCGCCCAGATCGACCGTGGTCCCCCGGGCCAGCGATACGGCGCGGCCGGAGACATAAAGCTGATAGCCGATACTGTCCCCGCCCGACCCGACCAGCCTTCCGCCATTGCTGGACGACAGCGACAGGGCGTAGTCGCCATTGCCAGATATATCCAGATCAAAGCGGCCCGCTCCGCCGCGCGTCAGATCGCCCAGATCCAGCGTGCCGACGGAGCCGTTCAGGGGGCGGGTGACGCCATCGACAATCACGCTGGCGCTGACCACCGACCGCACCTTGGTGCGGACCTGGGCCGTGCGTGAGGCGATGGGGCCAAACGGGGTGCCGTCGATCAGTTGATAGACATTGACGGTGACGCGGTCGGAATAGGTGCCCTTCTGCACCAGCTGCCCGCCCGGAATGTTGGAGAAGAACTGGATGGTGGCGTCGTCGTTCTTGCTGTCCATCGTCAGGGCGAACATGTTGGACTCATTGCCCCGCACATCGCCCACCCGCTGGCTGAGGCGGC
>CALRNG020000311.1:0-5096 GCA_943369495.1 Rhizobium sp. Q54 | reverse complement strand
AATTCAGGATTTTGACGTCGCCGGGTGCCGGGTCTTTGTAGCCGAACAGATCGGCGTCGTTGATCTGCCCATCGGGCTTGGGCTGCAAATAATCGCTGCGGTCGCGGCCCGTACCGGCGGCCAGACGGATATCGACATCATGGTCGCCGTCAGGGTGATAGCGCAGGATGGCGCGCACCGCCCCTTCATCCACGTCGATGGCCCGGTCGCCTGTGGCCAGGTTCACCCGTTCCCCGTCGCGCCGGCGCAACACACCCGATACGCGGGCGGACAGGCCATCGGCCAGCGGCATGGAGGCGGCGGCCTCAGCCTCAAACAGGTTGAACCGGCCATAGCCGACGCGGAAATAGCCCTCCTGTGCGCCGTCGGGCAGCTTGGAGATATAGACGATGGCGCCGCCCGTCGTGTTCTTGCCGAACAGCGTACCCTGCGGCCCGCGCAGCACCTCCACCCGGTCCAGGTCGAACAGAGAGAAGATCTGGCTGCCCGTGGACGCCACGGCCACATCATCGCGATAGATGCTGACCGGACCCACGGAGGAGGAGTTGAAGTCGTTGTTGCCGACGCCACGGATGAAGATGTTCGGCACACCGCCGAAGGTCTTGATTTCCAGGTTTGGCACCACATCGCCGATGGCCAGGCTGTTGGTCAAGCCGCTTTCCTGAAGCTGCTCCCCGCCCATGGCGGTGACGGAGACCGGCACTTCCTGCAGGTTCTGGGCCCGGCGCTGGGCCATGACCACGATCTCCTCAATCGCTTCCTGCGCGACTGCCGGTGCCGTCAGTGCCGTGCCGGCCAGCAATGACAGGGCCAGCGCTGTACGCGCTCCCTTCCTGAACTGCATGTTTCCTCCCTTGTCCCTTTGATCGGGCGTTCTTCTGCGATGGTCGGAAACTATCCCGCCGGTGGAGCCCTGACTTTGCGCTGAGCGTCAGAACTCATGCGCCAGAGTGCGTGTGCCGGGGCGATTTGCGCGGCAGCGACAGTTCTCTTGTGCTGGCGCGCATTGCCCCGTATGCGGCTGCTCGTCAGGGCGGGATTTGCGGTTTACTATGAGCCACCCGAACGGATCGGGCCAAAAACAAGATCAGTCCGTGGGAGGATACATGTCATTGGCCGAGATCGAGAACTGGTCATCCCAATCCATGCCCGTCGCGCGCCGGTTCCGCGGTTTCCAGGATGTGCTGGACCGCACCCATTTCCATTGGGACCTGCATGTCGACCGGGGCGACAATTACAGTGCGGAGGTGCGGCGCCGGCCCGTGGATGATTTCGTCTTCACCCAAGTCGTGGCCGATCCCTTGTCCGGCTGGCGCCGTGCCGACGATATCCGGAAATCAGAGGCCGGGTATTTCTGCCTGCTGTTCCTGGAACAGGGGCGCACCCTGCTGGAACAGGGTCGTAACCAGAGCGAACTGGGGGCCGGCAGCATCTCGCTCTGGGACAGTACCCGCCCCGCCTATTTCGCGGCCAAGCAGGTCCAGCATCAATATTCCCTGCTGATCCCGCGCCAGCAAGTCCTGTCGGCGCTGCCCTGTGTCGAGGATATATGCGGCCTGCAGGTGCGCGGCGACAGCGGGGTGGGGGCTGTGCTGCTGGCCCATCTGCGTCAGTTGCACCGGTCCATCGACAGCATCGACCCCACCGACCGGCCGGCCATGTTGCGCGCCACGGTGGAACTGGCGGCCATTGCCTTCCGTCCGGAACTGGAACGGCTGAACGGATCGGCGTTTCAGCGGGCACTGCTGGCCCGTGTGCAGGATTATATCAACGCCCATGTCGGCGATCCCGAGCTGGGGCCGCAATCCATCGCCGCTGCCTTCCGCTTCTCCCCCCGCTACCTACACCGCCTGTTCGAGGCCACCGACATGACCGTGTCGGAATGGATCAAGCAGCGGCGGCTGTTGCGCTGCCGGGAGGATCTGGCGGCAGCGGGCTGTGACGGGCTGTCGCTGACCCAGATCGCCATGAAGAACGGCTTTGCCGACGCCTCGCAATTCAGCCGTTCCTTCCGCGCCGCCTTCGCCACCACCCCGCGCGAATTCAGGCAGCAGGCGCGCGACGGACGGACACAGGATGTGCGCTGACTGACAAACTATCCGCCCCTGCCCGACAAGCCCGCCCGGCGGTTCCCGGCCATGATCCCCGCAACGAACAACGGGGGAGGGACAGGAACCCATGGCAAGGCGATTGGAAGGCAAGGTGGCGCTGGTCACCGGGGCTGCGCGCGGGATCGGGGCCGGCATCGCCGCCGCGTTCCGCGACGCGGGCGCCACCGTCTATGGCGGCGATCTGGGCGATCGTGATGGCGATGACCGCGCTCTGCGCCTGGACGTGCGGCAGGAAGCGGACTGGCAGGCGGCAGAGCGGCTGATCTGTGAACGGGAAGGGCGGCTGGACATCCTGGTCAACAATGCCGGGGTGGAACTGGTGCGGTCGCTGCCGGAAATATCGCTCGACGACTGGCGCCATGTCATGGCCGTCAATGTCGACGGCGTATTCCTGGGCTGTCGCACCCTGCAGGGGCTGATGGCGGCATCGGGATCGGCGTCGTCCACGGCGTCGATCATCAATATTTCGTCCATCGCCGGCATCGTCGGCTATCCCGATCAGGCGGCCTACAACACCTCCAAGGGGGCGGTGCGCCACCTGACCAAGAGCCTGGCCATCGAGTTCGCGGCCCATGGCCAACCCATCCGCGTCAATTCCATCCATCCCGGCTGCATCCGCACGCCCATGCTGGAAGAGGCGGTGGCGGGCTGGACACAGCAAGGCCTGCTGAACCGCGACGATCCCTGGAAGGATGTCGGCGCCCTGTGCCCTATGAACAAGGTGGGCAGCCCGCGCGACATCGCCATGGGTGCCGTCTATCTGGCGTCGGACGAGGCCGGTTTCGTCACCGGCATTGAACTGGTCATCGACGGCGGATGGGTGGCGCGATGAACGACACGGGCAGCAACAATCACCACCGGCTTTGGATGTATGAGCGGATGGTGAAAAGCCGGCATTTCGAGGACCTGATAAAGCCGGCCTATCTGGAGGGCAAGAAGCCCCTGTTCAACATGGCCAAGGGTCCCATCCCCGGTGAGATGCACCTGTCCGACGGGCAGGAGCCATGCGCCGTCGGCGTCTGCGCCCATCTGCGCCCCACCGATACGGTGACCGCCACGCACCGGCCCCATCATGTGGCCATCGCCAAGGGGGTTGATCTGGACGCCATGGCGGCGGAGATTTTCGGCAAAGAGACGGGCCTATCCGGCGGGCGCGGCGGGCATATGCACCTGTTTGACCCGAACGTGAATTTCTGCTGCTCCGGCATCATCGCCCAGGGGCTGGGCCCGGCGGTGGGGGCGGCCATGGCGGCGAAGCTGCGTGGGCGCGACGATGTGGCGGTTGCTTTTCTGGGTGACGGGGCTGCCAACCAGGGGGCGTTCCATGAGGCCCTGAACCTGGCCGCCATCTGGAAGGCGCCGGTGGTTTTCGTGATCGAGGATAACCGTTACGGCATCTCGGTGCCTAAGGCCGAATGCACCGCCGTGGCCCGCAATGCCGACCGGGCCGTGGCCTACGGCATGCCCGGCACCTATGTGCCCGGCAATGATCCCGACCTTGTCTATGCGGTGGCGGGAGAGGCCATCGCAAGGGCCCGGCGTGGCGACGGTCCTTCATTGATCGAGATCGAGACGACGCGGTTGGAAGGTCACTTCATGGGCGATGCCGAGGGCTACCGCCCGCCTGGCGAGGTGGCGCGACTACGCGAGCAGGACCCGATCCCAGCCTATCGAAGTCGGCTGCTGGCGGACGGGTTCGACAACGCGGAACTGGACGCGTTGGAAACGGCGGCCAGGGAAGCTGTAGAGGCGGCCTTCGCCCATGCCCGCGCCGCCGCCCTGCCGGGGCCGGAGCAGGCCTTCCTTCAGGTTTTTGTGGAAAGGGTCTCGTGATGCAGGCGACGCAGACGATGCGCAAACTGACCATCGCCAAGGCCATGGCCGAGGCCATCGGTCAGGAGATGGAGCGTGATCCCGACGTGTTGGTCATGGGCGAGGATATTGGCCGGCTGGGCGGCGTGTTCGGCAATACCGCCGGCCTGCTGGACCGGTTCGGGGCAACCCGCGTGCGCGATACGCCCATTTCGGAAACCGGCTTCATCGGCGCCGCCGTGGGTATGGCCGCGGCCGGTCTGAAGCCCGTGGTCGAACTGATGTTCGTTGATTTCTTCGGTGTCTGCATGGACGCCATCTACAATCTGGCCGCCAAGCAGAGTTATTTCAGCGGCGGGCGGGTTGCCTGTCCGATGGTGCTGATGACGTCTGTCGGCGGCGGCTATGGCGATGCGGGTCAGCATTCGCAATGCCTTTACGCCACCTTCGGGCATCTGCCGGGGTTGAAGGTGGTGGTGCCGTCCACCGCCTATGACGCCAAGGGCCTGATGCTGGCCGCCATCCGCGACCCCAACCCCGTGATCTTCATGTATCACAAGGCGTTGCAGGGCATGGGCTGGCTGGGTACCGTCCCCGGCTCCGTCACCCGCGTGCCGGAAGAGGATTATGAAATCCCCATCGGTAGGGCGGCCATCGTGCGCGAGGGGACGGATATCACCCTGGTCGGCTTAGGTGTGACGGTCCACCATGCGCTGGATGCCGCCAAGGCGCTGGAGAAAGACGGCGTGTCGGCGGAGGTGATCGACCTGCGTACCATTGCGCCGTTGGACCGCGACACGATCCGTCGGTCGGTGGCCAAGACGGGCCGGCTGCTGGTCATCGATGATGATTATCAGAGCTTCGGTGTGTCGGCAGAGGTGATGGCCAGCGTTGTGGAGGCCGGTGTGCCCCTGAAGGCCCCGCCGCGGCGCCTGGCCTATCCCGACATCCCCGTGCCCTTCTCCCCCGCCCTTGAACATCATGTCCTGCCCAATGCGGACAAGGCCCTGGCCGCCGCGCGTGAGATACTGTCATGACCCAGACCCCGATCCTGATCCCCGCCACTTTGTGGGACGATGACAGTCCCGGCGTCATTTCCACCTGGCTGTTCGACGACGGCGACACCGTGACCGCAGGGGCGGTGGTGGCCGAACTGATGAATGAAAAGGTCAG
>CALRNG020000310.1:0-5107 GCA_943369495.1 Rhizobium sp. Q54 | reverse complement strand
AACCCATCAATCAAGAAGCATCCGGGTGATGCTCATACGGGAGGTCCCTATGACCAAGTTTGACAAGAAGCTGCTGACGGGTGCTGCCTTCGCGGCCCTGCTGCTGCCCGCCTTTGGTGCGGCCCAGGCGCAGGAAGCCGCAGAAGGCGCCCTGCTGGAAGAGATCATCGTCACCGGTGTGGCGCGCTCTGACGGTATCAAGAAGCTGGATGCCAGCTTCTCCATCACCACCGCCGATGCCGAAGCCATCGCGGAACAGCAGCCCGCCAGCACCGCCGACCTCCTGAAGATCGTCCCCGGCATCTGGGTTGAAAGCTCTTCGGGCACGTCCGGCGCCAATATCGATGTCCGTGGTTTCCCCGGCGGCGGCGACGCGCCCTTCATCACGGTACAGCTTGACGGCTCGCCCCTGTTCCCGCCGCCCACACTTTCCTTCCTGGAAAACAGCACCCTGTTCCGCCTGGATGATACGGTGGAGCGGGTGGAGGTGCTGCGCGGCGGCCCCTCGCCCATCTTCTCGAACGGTCAGCCCGGTGCCACCATCAACTTCATCCAGCGCAAGGGCAAGGAAGACCCCGAAGGCAGCCTGAAGCTGACCGTGGGCGACGAAGGGCTCTACCGTTTCGACACCTATTATCAGGGTGCCCTGGATAAGGACCTGCTGTTCTCGGTCGGCGGCTTCTACCGGACCTCGGACGGTATCCGCGACACCGAATTCCCTGCCGATCGCGGCGGTCAGGTCAGCGGCAACATCACCAAGGTCCTGGAAAACGGCGAGGTCACCTTCTACGGTCGTTACACGAACGACAAGAACGCCTTCTACACGGCCATCCCGCTGCTCTCCTCCAACAATGGCAAGACCATCAAGGAGTTTCCGGGTTTCGATGCCGGCACCGGCACTTTCCTGGGCAATGAGCTGCGCAATGTCGTGCTGGAGGTCACCCCCGGCGCCACGCCGGGCACCATCCGCCGCGATTTCGCCGATGGCCGTGGCGTGAAGGCCGCTGTGGTGGGCAACAATATCGACCTGACCTTCGGGGAATGGACGGTCAGCAATAAGATGAACTACCTGAAGGGCCAGGCCGATACGCGCGGCCTGTTCACGGGCGCCAACCCGCAGACGCTCGGCAGCTTCATCAGCGGCCAGATCGCATCGGCCAATGCCAACGCCGCCGTGGTTGCCGCCGCCGGTCGCACGGCCACAGCGGGTTCCGCCAGCTTTGCCAATGGCGGGGCCGCCATCACCGACCTGAACACACAGGTGATCACGGCCGGCCTCTGGTCGGTGGATAAGGATATCGAAAGCTTCACCGACGATATTCGTTTCAGCCGTGAGATCTTTGACGGCAACACCATCACTATCGGCGCCTATTTCGCCGACTATTCGTCCAAGGATCTCTGGTACCTGGGCAACAATGTCCTGATGACGGCCACGCCCAATGCCAAACTGATCAACCTGTCGCTCAACAATGGTGCCAAGGTCACCCGCAACGGCTTTGTCGGCACCTCCTTCTTCGACGTCAACGCCTCCTATAACGGTCAAAACATCGCCGCCTTCATCGCCGATGAATGGGCGCTCACCGACGATCTGCGCATCGATATCGGTGGCCGTGTGGAGCGGCAGAAGGTCAACGCCACCCTGGAAAATGTCTCGACCATGGATCTGGACGGCAACGCGCTGACCTTGGCCAACAACGCCACCTCGGTCCTGAACGGTTCCTTCCGCACGCTGGACTATGCCAACACGGAAACCTCCTGGACGGCGGGCGTGAATTATTACCTGACGGGCGATTTGTCGGTGTTCGGCCGCCTGAACAGCGGCTTCAAGTTCCCGCAATTCGACAATCTGCGTGACGGCCAGGACCAGGTGCAGAAGATCGACCAGCAGGAGGTTGGCCTGAAGACCCGCACCGCCGACTATGCCGCCTATGTCACCTTCTTCCATAACACGTTCGAAGGCCTGCCTTTCCAGCAGTTCATCATCAATCCCGATGGCAGCCAGACGCAGCTGACCCGCATCGGTGGTTCCAAGGCCTATGGCGTGGAATTCGAACTGATGGTCATGCCGGTGGAAAACCTGAACCTGGCGCTGCGCGGCAATTACCAGAAGGGCGAGTTCAAGGATTTCGGCCCCAACAGCGGCAATCAGGTGCAGCGTCAGCCGAAGATCCAGTTCACCTTCTCCCCCTCCTATGACGTGCCCATGGACTGGGGCAAGCTGCGCGTGTTCGCCAGCTACAACTACACAGGTGCCCGTTGGGCCGATGTGGAGAACGCCCAGCGTCTGCCCAGCTTCAACACCATCGATGCCGGCATCTCCGCCGATATCGGCGATGACGTGACGGTCATGCTGTCGGGCACCAACCTGACGGACGAGTTGGGCCTGACCGAGGGCAATGCCCGCATCATCGGCGGCGCCAACACCAGCGGCGTCTTCATGGGCCGCCCCATCTTCGGGCGTAACGTGAAAATGTCGGTGGCGACGAAGTTCTAAGGTCGCAGGGGTGCCCCTGCTGAGGCTGAGACACCCCCCAGACACCCGCAATATCGTCATCCCGGCGAAAGCCGGGACCCAGGGGCCAGATGCCCAACCTATCGGCGGCTTTGATCCACGCTGCGCGACGGTTTGATCCTGGCCCCCTGGGTCCCGACTTGGCGTCGGGATGACGAAGGAAAGCCAATCACCGGAGCCCCCATGCGCCGCCTGACCCGCCTCGGCACAACCCTGCCGCTGCTGGCCCTGCTTCTGGTGGGTCCGGCAAGGGGGGAGGATGCGCTGCGTTTTGATCTGACGGTCGGGCAGCATCAGAACCTGTTCCTGCGCGACGGCCCCGTCTCTGCCCATCTGGTGGCAGGGGCGGGCCGGGTCCTGGTGGCCTTTCCCGCCGGCAATGCCGGGATCGGCCTCTGGAGCGATGCCAACGCGTCGATCACCGCCGGCCCCCTGTCCCCCATCACCGTCCCCGACGCTCAGGGTCGCCCCCTGCACGGCGTCGAAACAACGGTGACGATAGCGGCGCAAAGCCTGGCCATCCGCCATGCAATCCTGTCCAGCATCCGGGTTCTACGCGACTTTCAGCATTCATCCGCGCGCCAGCCCCTGGTCGACACCAAACCCGCCCTTGATGGCACTGCTGTCCGCTGGCAGCGCGACCGACTGGACGGTGCCGCCGGCTTCCTTTTGACCCTGTCCCCGCTGAACGGCACCGCCACGGCCAACCCGGACGGCACCATCACGCTCTCCACCCCCGACACCGCCCTGCGCCTGAAACTGTCGGCGGCCAGCGGCGAAACACCCCTGACCCCCATCGCACTCTCCGACCTGCTGACCGACCGCGCCGCGCCGGACCAGAAGGCCCGGCAGGTGCTGGATTTCCTCAGCTACCGGGAAAAGCTGATGGCCGGGTCCTGGGCCTACAACACCTATTTCGGGCGCGACACGCTGATGTCGCTGCGCCTGCTGATGCCGGTGCTGAAACCTGCCGCCATCGAGGCCGGGCTGGGTGCCGTCCTGGAACGGCTCAGCCCCACCGGCGATGTCGCGCATGAGGAGGATGTGGGCGAATTCGCCATCCTGCGCCACCGTATGGAACAGGGCAGCGACAGCGCCGCCCCCCTCTTTGATTACAAGATGGTCGATGACGACCTGATGCTGGCCCCCATCCTGGCTGACTATTTCAGCCGCATCCCCGCCCGCAACGCCCAGCTGTTCCTGGCGCGGCACACCCAATCGGGTGAGGCCTATGGCACCCTCCTGGCCCGCAACCTGTCCTTCGTCCTGGCCCGCGCGCAAGCCTTCGCCGCCAACCCCGTCGCCACCAACCTGATCCCCCTGCCGGCGGGCCACAAGGTGGGCGACTGGCGCGACAGCCAGGAGGGGCTGGCCGGTGGCCGCTATTCCTACAGCGTCAATGCCGTCCTGGCCCCGGCGGCGCTGGCGGCCATCACCCGTCTGCACATTTCCGGCCTGATGTACCCCTACACAAGTGACCTGTCACGCGCTGAGGCTTTGGCGAAGGTCTGGAGCGACAAGGCCCCCGCCCTATTCACCGTCACCATGCCGGCAGCGCAAGCCCAGGCCGCTACCACGCGCTTTGCCGCCGAACTGGGCATCGCCACCGCCACCCTGCCCCCCGGCCCCTTGAGTTTCGACGCGCTTGCCCTGGATGATGAAGGCCGGCCCCTGCCCGTCATGCATTCCGATACGGGCTTTGCGCTGCTGTTCCTGAACCCCGATGCCGCCACCCTGGACCGCGCCATCACGCCCTTGCTGCACCGGCTGCCCGCCGGCCTGATGAGTGATGCCGGCATGGTGGTGGCCAATGCCGCCTGGGCCCCCGCGCCGGTCCGCGCCGAATTCGGCCCCGGATACTATCACGGTGCCGTCATCTGGTCCTGGCAGCAGGCCTTGATGGCCGCCGGTCTGGAGCGGCAACTGGCCCGCACCGACCTGCCCGCCGCCACGCGCACCCGCCTGCATGCAGCCCAGCGCGCGATATGGCAGGCCATCCGCGCGGTCCCGGCGGATCAGCGCACGTCGGAACTCTGGTCCTGGGCCTATAGGGATGGCCGCTTCAGCTATCGCCCCTTCGGTCAGGGTGGCGGCGATCAGACGGAATCCAACGCCGCCCAGCTATGGAGCACGGTCTATCTGGCCGTCAAACCACCGGCCCTTTGACAAGCGGCACCAAACCAACAAGAACGGAACAGGGAAGGATCGGACAAGATGCGCAACGGACGGGCGGTACTGGCGGTGGCTTTGACCTATGTGGTCTTTGCCATGCTGCTGAATTCGGTGGGCACGGTCATCCTGCAATCAATCCAGAGCTTTGGCGTGACCAAGCTGGAGGCGGGGCGGCTGGAGGCCTACAAGGATCTGCCCATCGCCATCACCAGCTTTATCGTCGCCAGCTTCCTGCCCCGCATCGGCTATCGTCGCGCCATGATCGCGGCCCTGATTCTACAGGGACTGGCGGCGGCCCTGATGCCGTTCCTGTCCGCCTTCTGGGCCATGAAGCTGATGTTCTTCTGCATCGGCGTCGGCTTCGCGCATGTGAAGGTGGCGGCCTATTCCTCCATCGGCCTGCTGACCCGCGACAAACAGGGC
>CALRNG020000309.1:0-5112 GCA_943369495.1 Rhizobium sp. Q54 | reverse complement strand
CCTGCAGGCTGTTTGATTAGCCCCCTGCCCGAAGGACCGACCCCATGCCCGTGTTCACGCTGAACGCAACCCGCCACGCCAAAGCCCGGCTGCGTCCCCAGGCCGACATGGCCCATGCCGAACGGCAAAACCATGCAAGGCTGGGCCTGTCAGAGGTGGATCTGGCCGCCACTGATTATCCACTATTCCTGATGAAGCATGCCGAGACGGGCCGCTTTACCCTCTGCGCCCTGTTCGCGCTGGAGGGGGAGCAGAGCTGGTATATGCTGGGTGGCGGCTGGCAGGCGACATACCTGCCAGAGGCCCTGCTGCGCCATCCCTTCTTCCTGGCGCCGGCGGAGGATACGGACGCTGTCCTGGGCTTGGCGGTGGAGGAAAGTTCCCCCCGCCTGCATGACCGCGAAGGCGCGCCCCTGTTCAACGCCGATGGAAGCCCCAGCAGCGCCGCTTCCCGTGTCGCGGACCAACTGTTGCGCCATCGCACAGACCTCGACGCCGCCGCCGGCTTCACGGCGGCCCTGGCGGCAGAAGGGCTGATCCGCCCGCTGTCCTTGCGCCTGCGCTTTGCCGATGGGCGGGAAAACCAGGTGGAAGGGTTGTATGGTGTCGGGGCCGAGGCGCTGTCAGGCCTCTCGGACGCGGCGGTTCTGCGCCTGCACCGCGCCGGCCATCTGCGTGCCGCCCATGTCATGATGGCATCCGCCAACCAGCTTTACCGCTTGCAGCAGTTGCACAATGCCGGCGCCACCACGGCACTGACAGAGCTGGCGTTCGTTGTGCGCGATTAAGCGCCACCGATCCGCCCCCTACCCCACGATCGGGAAGCCCCTCCATGCATCGTTCCTTGCTGGCGGCCTGCGCCGTCATTGCCTTGCTCTCCGCCCCGGCCCTTGCTGGCGATCCTGCCCCTGTGCGGGCGGAATGGGAAAAGCCAGAGGTGTTGGCCATTGGGCGGGAACCGGCCCGCGCCACCTTTGACGGGTTTGACAGCATCCCCGCGGCGCTGGCCCGCGATCCCGCCGGGCAGCGCTGGCACCTGTCGCTGGATGGGCAATGGTCGCTGCGCCTGTCGCCCAACCCGGACGCGCGGCCCGTGGATTTCTACCGGCCCGATTATGACGTGTCCGGTTGGGACCGCATGGTGGTACCCGGCACCTTGCAGGCCCATGGCTTCGGCAAGCCTCTGTTCAACAATATCCTCTACCCTTTCCCCGCCAATCAGCCCTTCATTCCGCATGCGATGAATGAGGTTGCCTCCTACCGCCGGGACATCGACATCCCGGCGGATTGGCAGGGGCGGCGCGTCTTCCTGAAATTCGGGGCGGCCGGCGCGGCCTATTATGTCTGGGTCAACGGACAGCGCGTCGGCTATGCCGAGGATAGCAAGCTACCGTCGGAATTCGACGTCACGCCCCATCTGCGCCCCGGACAGCGCAATGTGGTGGCGGTGGAACTGTACCGGTTTGCCGATGCCTCCTATCTGGAGGATCAGGATTTCTGGCGCGTGAACGGGATGCATCGTTCTGTCACGCTCTATGCCGCCCCGCCCACGCATCTGCGTGATTTTGAGGTGAAGGCCGGCCTGACACAAGATGCCAAGACCGGCACCTTCGCCCTTGATGTCGATGTTGCCAGGCCGGACCAGGGCGTGCGGGTGCGCGCCACGGTTCTGGACGGCACGCGCGAGGTGCTGAAACGCGAGGCGGGCGTGAAGAAGGCGGGGGCGCCCGTCACCCTGTCCGGCCGGATTGAGGATATCCGCCCCTGGTCGGCGGAAGCGCCCAACCTTTACACGCTGCTGATAGAGCTGCTGGACAAGGATGGCAAGCTGGTGGAGGCGACCAGCCGGCGCATCGGTTTCCGGACCGTCGCCATTGTCGATGGCGAGGTGCGGGTCAATGGTCGCCGCGTCACCATCCTGGGCGTCAACCGGCATGAACATGACCCGGTGGAATTCCAGACCATCAGCCGCGACAGCATGCGCCGCGATGTGGAGATGATGAAGCAGGCTAATGTCAACGCGCTGCGCCTGTCCCACTATCCCAATGATCCCTATCTCTATGATCTGGCGGATGAATATGGCCTGTACCTGATGGATGAGGCCAATCTGGAAAGCCATGAATATATGGAGATGGGCAACAAGACCGGTGACCGCGCCGCCCATCAGCTTGGCTATAAGCCGGAATGGACGGAAGCGCATGTCGACCGCGTGCGCCGCATGGTGGAGCGGGATAAGAACCACCCCTCCATCCTGTTCTGGTCGCTGGGCAATGAGGCCGGGATCGGCCCGAATTTTGAAGCGATGGCGCAATGGGTGCGCCAACGTGACCCGTCTCGCCTGATCTCCTATCTGGGCTGGGGCACGCTGATGCAGGAACATCGGCCCAATGACTATGTCGATATCTATGCGCCCATGTATGACGATATCGACAAGATCGTGGACTATGCCACCGACCCGCAATGGAAACAGCCCCTGATCCAGACGGAATACGCCCATGCCATGGGCAATTCGCTGGGCAATCTGGAGGATTATTGGCGGGCCATCCGCGCGCACCGCAAGCTGCAGGGCGGGTTCATCTGGGATTGGGTCGATCAGGCCGTCCTGAAAAAGGATGAAAAGGGGCGGCCTTTCTGGGCATCCGGCTTTGATTTCGGGCCCAATCCGCGCGGCGATAAAAGCATCGTCACTGACGGTCTGATCCAGGCCGACCGCACACCCAACCCCCATTATTATGAGCTGGCAAAGGTTTACGCCCCCATCGCCTTTGACGGGTTCGATGCAGCGGCGGGCACTGTCCGGCTGTTGAACCGCCATGACATGATCGACCTGTCGGGCTTTGACCTGGATTGGTCGGTGATGGCCGATGGTCAGATGCTGGCGTCCGGGCGGCTGGACATGCCGGCCGTACCTGCCGGCGGAACGGCCACCCTGACCCTGCCGCCCCTGCCCCGCCCGGCGGCAGATGATGCGCGCCACCATATCCTGACCCTGCGCGCCACCGCGAAGGAGGGGGCCATCAAGGCCGTGCCGGCGGGCCATGTCGTGGCCTGGGAACAGTTCGCCCTGAACGAGCCGGCTTCCCTGCCCTTGCTGAAGCCGGCGGCGAAGCTTGTGGATCGCGGCGGCAGCATCACCCTGTCGGCGGGCGGGGCCGAACTGGTGGTTGACCGGGCCACGGGCCTGCTGCGCCGCTATGCCCGCAATGGTCAGGAACTGCTGGCCGGCGGTGCGCCCAACTTCTTCCGCGCGCTGACCGATAATGATATCGGGGCCGGCGTGGACAAGACCCATGATGTCTGGCGCGAGCTGTCGGAATGGCGGCATGTGCGGGCCATCAATGTCGACCCCGCCGGCAGCGTCAGTGTGCGCCACGCGCTGGGGGCCGGCGGCGGCTGGTTTGAAACCACCTATGCCATGGATGCCACGGGCGTGGTGGAGGTTACGGGCCGCTTTACGCCGGTGAAAGATGATCTGCCTGATCCGCTGCGTGTCGGACTGGCCTTCAGCATGCCAACCAAGCTGACGGACCTGTCCTGGTATGGGCGCGGGCCGCATGAAAATTATGTGGACCGCAAGACAGGGGCCGGTTTCGGCCTGTGGCAGGGTCGGCTGAACCAGCAGCATCATGATTATGCCCGCCCGCAGGAGACGGGCAACAAGACCGATGTCCGCTTCCTGACCCTGTCGGGCAACGGTATGCCGTCCTTGCGCATCACCGGTGCTACCCCCCTGTCGGTCAATGCGCTGGCCTTCCCCTATGCCGATCTGCAGGTCCGCCCGCTGGGCACCTGGCACAGCAGCGACATTCAGCCGGGCCCCGTGGGCAGCCTGCTGATCGATGCGGCCCAGGTGGGGGTCGGTGGCGATACGGGATGGAGCATCGACGCCCGCGCCCTGCCCCGTTACCGCATACCGGTGGGGCCGGTAACGTTGCGGTTCCGGGTGGGATAACCGTTGTCAGGGCGAGGCTTGCGCCTCGCCCTGACCTACGCCTGATACACGCCCGCCAGTTCCGTGAACTCGGCGACCTGCTTATCGATCCATCCGGCGTCGCGGCCCAGTTCGGCGGCCAGGACCTGGGCCACAGCGGGGGCGGCGGTGACGGCGGCGGTGGCGTTCAGCAGCAGGGCGCGGGTGCGCCGCGACAGGACATCTTCCACCGTGCGCGCCATGAGATGGCGGGCGGCATAGGCGGCCTCGCCCAGCGCATAGGGCAGGTCGGGATGCATGGGTGCTGCCCAACCGGGCTGTTCGGCCAGAACGGCGCGGACCTTGGGCGCGTCGGCGCCATAGGCGGCCAGCGGGTCGGCACTGTCGATGCCGTCGCGCGGGGTCCAGCCATGCAGGCGCAGGTCCTTGGTGGAACAGGGCGTGAGGGTAAAGCCGGCCACCCTGGCGGCAGTATCGACCGTCTGTTCCGCCATCTCCCGGTACGTCGTCCATTTGCCACCCGTGATGGTGACAAGGCCGCTGTCCGACACCATCAGCACATGGTCGCGCGGCACGGCCGATGTGCCCGACGCCCCCTTCACTTTCACCAGCGGTCGGATGCCGGTAAAGACCGACAGCACATCTGATCGCGCCGGTGCACGCGTCAGGTAATGGGCGGCATGGTCCAGCAGGAACTGGATTTCGTCTTCCAGGGCACGTGGCTCCATGCTGGCTGTCTCGATCGGCGTGTCGGTGGTGCCGATCACGGTACGGCCCAGCCAGGGCAGTACGAACAAAACCCGGCCATCATCCGTCTTGGGGATCAGGATGGCGTCATCACTGGCCAGAAAACAAGGGTCCAGCACCAGATGGATACCCTGGCTCAGCGACAGACCCTCGGCCAGGTCGGGCCGGTCCATATGCCGGATATCATCCATGAAAATCCCGGCGGCATTCACCACGGCCTTGGCCTGGATACGGTAATCGCTGCCCGTCTCCATGTCCCGCGCCGTGACACCCGCGATGCGGCCATCTTCTTTCAGCAGGCCCGTGACGCGGACATAGTTCAGCAAGGTGGCGCCATGGTCGGCGGCACTGGCGGCGATGGTGATGGCCAGACGGCTGTCATCGAACTGTCCATCATAATAATGGATGCCGCCCACCAGACCGTCTGTCTTGAC
>CALRNG020000308.1:0-5147 GCA_943369495.1 Rhizobium sp. Q54 | reverse complement strand
CCTCCGCTCCCCCTTGGTCTTTAGGGGCCAGTCAGGCCGGTGAGCACCTGGACGGGGGAGGGACCGCCACCGGGCCACGTCATCAATGGACCGTCATGATCAAGGTAACGCCGATCGAACTCGCAAAACGCCACCATGCCGTCAAAATCCCCGAAGGTGACCTTGCCTTGCTGAAACGTGACCAGCCCATCCTCGCGCAGTTCGCGCAGCACGCGGTTGACGTGAACCGCGCTGAGGCCAAGGGCGTCGGCCAGCAGGTATTGCGTCAATGGACAATTGTAGCCATCGTTCGACGCAAGCCCCACAAGTTTCAGCCGCGCGCCGAGTTCCAGCAGTAAATGCGCCATCCGCTGCTTGGCGTCGCGCCGCCCGATGCCGACGAGGTGTTCCACGACCATCGCCTCATCGCGGGAGGCAGCCCATAGCAACGCCGCGGCCAGCCGGGGGGCGGTGTTGAAGGCCTCCAGCAGATCACCGACCTGAACCTCCGAGGCCTGCACCCGGGTGATCGGCTCGATATTGTGGTCGGCGGTGCGGAACAGAACCGAGCGCAAACCCAGAAAATCGCCCGGAATCTGGAAGTCGACGACCTGGCGCGTACCACCCGGCAGGAGCTTGTAGGAGCACACCCAGCCCGAGGCGAGGATATAGGCCGACCGCTTGACTTGGCCCTCATAGATCATGTCCTGCCGCGCCGGGAAGGACCGGCGCCGGCTGTGCAACTGGTCAAGCAACTGCAATTCCATGTCAGAGAGGGCGACAAAGGCTCCCAGCTTGCGCGCGAAGGGCGTGTGCGGGGCAATCACCCGAGGCCAATCCTTTCGTGGTGCGCGATCCGCGCCGTTAGGGCGGAGCGTGCTGCCCGTAACCCTTAACCCCTGGGCCGGCAGGAGAGCGTTTACGCTGATCCAGGCCAGTTAAACCTAAATCAGGTCTGTGAACAGTTCCGTCATTGGTGCGCTGGTAGAGCGAACAACACGGTTTACGATGCTTTTGCATCTGCCGGCGATGCCGGGTCAGATCAGTGCCTTCCGCCCGAGTTGTAGCAGCTCCGCTGTCGTCATATGCGAAAGGTCTGCTACCAGCGTGGTGGCAATTCGCGCATAGGCGTCCTTGTTATGCGCCTGAAGGTAATTGCACAGATGGTGGGCCTCGTTGCTCTGGCCCTTGCCGTGGCCGATCAGCACGATACGCCCGTGGTGCCCGATGGCGTCGGCCACGCGCGAGAAAAATTCCGTGTCGACGGGAAAGGTCTCCTCGCGGTCGCGGTCTGGCCCGATACGCTTGATATGATGAACGAAATGGTGAAGCTCTTCACCCTGGGCCGATGTTTGCGGCAGATCATCCTCTGACCCGGCAAGCGTCAGCACCTTGGCATCGGCATGATCAATGACGATGATCGTGGCGGGTGAAGGATGTGCCGGATGAAGGGGTGGCGCATCGGGTGCCCAGCCCGTTCGGGTCAACAGATGCCGCAACTTGATGAGATTATCGGTCGTCACGTCCTTGTCATGTTGACGGTCGATCCGAATATGCTCTCCACCGGCATGCAGTGAATATTCGCCGCTGCGCCGGTGATCGATGTCCCCGATACCGGTCAACAATGCGACAACATCGCGCCATGCCAGATTATGCGCCACCGGATGCCGGAAAATGGCTTCCAGGGTCCGCCGGTTCTGCCCCGTGGTGGAGGCATAGGCATTGGTCAATGGCGGGGATGCGGGGGCGGGAGAATGGTGGGACATCATATCGACTTTCAAAAGCGAACGGGCCGCCAAGGCTATGTCACCGCAGCAATGCCCGGCAGGGGCGGAATCTACACATGGTGGTCGGTCGGGCTCTACTCCCACAGGACCGTCAAACCGCTTGACCGACGACATCGCCAATAATGGCCGTGATCCCCATCGCCACCGCACCCCAGAACACCACCCGGATTCCCGCGCGCCACGGGCTGGCACCACCTACACGCGCTGCCAACACGCCCAGCATCAGCAGGGCGGATAGAGAAGCACCCCACAGGGCCGGAACCAGGACCGTATGCGGGGTGACCGCCACCACGATGATCGGTGCGGCGGCGCCGGCAATGAACGCAGCGGCGGAAGCCAGAGCCGCCTGGATCGGACGCGCCCGGACTGTTGGCGACAGACCAAGCTCATCGCGGGCATGCGTTGCCAGCGCATCCTCTGTCATCAACTGTTCGGCAACCTCTGCTGCCGTTTCACTGCGCAGGCCCCAGGATTCATAAATGGAGGCAAGCTCCGCCTGTTCGCCGACCGGATCGTCGTGCAGTTCCCTTTCTTCCCGGGCCAGATCGGCCTTTTCGGCATCCGCCTGGGAGCTGACGGAAACATATTCACCTGCCGCCATTGACAGGGCCCCGGCGACCAGGGCGGCGACGGCGGCGATCAGCACGGAATGATGGTCAGCCGCTGCCGCCGCCACGCCCAGGACAAGACTGGCGGTGGAGATCAGACCGTCATTGGCACCCAGTACCGCTGCCCGCAGCCATCCTGTGCCATCGCTGTTGTGTCTTTCCCGATGCAGCCGCAGCCTGCTCATCGCGGCGTGACCGATGCCAGGGCAGCCAGGATGGCCGCCGGTCGGAGTGGCAGATGGCGGACCCGCGCCCCAACGGTGGCGAAAATGGCATTGCCGATTGCGGGGCCGACGACGGTGGTGGCAGGTTCGCCCAGACCCGTCGGCACCTCTTCACTGGGGATGAAGGCGATGTCCAGGTCAGGAACATCACCCATGCGCAGCGGCGTATAGCTGTTGAGATTGGTATCGCGGATCTGGCCGTTGCTGAATTCGCTCCCTTCATGCAGGGCGAGGCTCAATCCCCACAAAGCGGCACCTTCCATCTGGGCCAGGGCCCCATCGGGGTGGACGATGGTGCCGGCATCGGCGACCAGGGTCAGCCGCTCCACAACCACATCGCCCGTTATGGCATTGACCCTGACCCGCGCCGCGCAGGCAACCCAGGTCGGCATGTCGCGTTCCTGGCCGAAGGTGGTGGCGATGCCCAGCCCCGACCCCGCCGGCAAGGCAGTCCCCCATCCGGCGCGTTGGGCCACCGCCGCCAGGACGGCCGCCTGCCGCTTTGCACCGCCAACCGCATTGGGGGATGACCCGGCATTCCGGCCGGTCCCGTCCAGCATGCGAAGACGGAAGGCCAGCGGATCGACACCCACGGCCAACGCCGCCTCGTCCATGAAGCTCTCAACCGCCCAGTTGGTCCATCCGGGCCCGACGGATCGCAGCCAACCTGGCCGGAAGGAGCGGTTGGCCAGATCGTTCGACAAGGCCCGAACCCGCTGCGCGCCGACATTGTACCAATGGTCGGCACCGGCAATGGCAAAGGGATCATAGGCAATACCGTTGCGGGCCTTTGGCATGAAACCTGGAACCATGACCTCTGTCGGCCAGCCCGCCGCCGCATGATGGTCCATCGCCGTCACCGCGCCACCCCCATCGAACGCCATGCGCAGGGTCTGGACCGATGGCGACCGGAAGGAATCAAAGCGCATATCATCAGCGCGGGTCAGCACCATCTTCACCGGCTGACCGATGGCCTGGGCCGCCAGGGCTGCCGGTACCGCATAATCCCCATTCAACCGCCGCCCGAACCCGCCGCCCAGCAGATAGGTGCGCAGGATGATCGTGGCCTCCGACCGCCCCAGCGCCTTGGCCAGGGTCGGCAGGATCAGGGATTGCCATTGGTTGCCGGTGTGGATTTCGAACAGCCCGTCCTTTTCGAAAGCCAGCGCATTGACGGGCTCCATCTGGAAATGCATGGCGCTGCTGGTGGTATAGGTGCGCGCCAGCGTCGATCTCGCGGCCTGGAAAGCGGCGTCCAGGCCCGGATCATCGACGACCAGCGCACCCCCTTTCGGATCGGCGATCAGTCGGGCCGCATGGTCCTGGATATCCTTTTCCGACACATTGGCCGATGGACCGACGGTCCACACGACCTTGAGCAGATCGGTGGCGCTGTCGGCGGCGGCGACGCTGTCGGCATAGACCATGACCCAGCCGGGAACGGTGCCGGAGGGATCCTCCAGCGCCACGCTGCGGATGTAGCCGGGGACTGCCCTGGCCGCCGTATCGTCGATGGACACGACCTTGCTGTCATTGCGTGTCGGCGGCAGCTTGGGGCGGGCATGGACCATGCCGGGCACTGTGACGTCGATGCCATAGACGGCGGTACCATCGGTCTTTGCCGGGATATCCAGCGCCGCCACATCCTGGCCGATCAGCCGGCGGTCGGATGCCGGCTTGATGGGCATGGCCTGAAGCTGTTCCGCCGAAAAGGTCCGGCGCAGGTCGCCACGGGTGACGATCTCGCCATAGCTCACCTGCCGCGCGCCGGCATGGATGGCCCCGGACCGCGCCACACAGGCCGCCGGATCGACATCCAGAAGCCTGGCGCCTTCGTCGATCAGGGCCAGACGCCCCGCCGCCCCAGCCCTGCTCATCGCCGGGAAGCTCTGCCAGACCGACCAACTGCCGCCGGTGACCATCAGCCCCCATTTGGGATCGCTGTCCACATGGTTGATGGTGACGTGATCCCAGTCGACCTCCAACTCCTCGGCGATGATCCGTGCCAGGGCGGTACCCACATGCTGGCCCATTTCCGCGCGGATGATGTTGACGCTAACCCGGCCCTGACGATCGATGGCGTACCAGATGGTCGGCTCGAACAAGGTTTGGGGTTCGGAAAGGGGACGTTCCGCGCCGACAGCCCGACGCGCAGGGATGAACCCCAGCATGATCCCGGCGCCGGACGCGGCAATCAGGAACCCGCGCCGCGAGGGGCCTGCGTCGCGTTCCAGCCGTTCCACGGCAAATCCGCTCATATGCGTTCCCCCCGGCGCAACATTTCGGCTGCCTGCAGGATCGCCGCGCGGATGCGGATATAGGCCATGCAGCGGCACAGGTTGCCATTCATCACGGCGGTGATGTCGTCAGGGGTGGGATATGGGAAATCCTGGAGCAGGGTGGCCGCCTGCATGATCTGGCCTGACTGGCAATAGCCGCATTGCGGAACCTGGCGATCGATCCAGGCCAGTTGCAAGGGGTGTTTTCCGTCGGGATCAAGCCCCTCAATGGTGACCACGGCGGCGTTGGACACCGATCCGACAGGGACG
>CALRNG020000307.1:0-5149 GCA_943369495.1 Rhizobium sp. Q54 | reverse complement strand
GATGCTGGAATAGGCGTCCAGCATCTGTTCGGACGTGATCACCTCGATCTGGTTGGTGTAGCAGTCCAGACCCATCTCCCCCAACGCCACCTTCTCGATGGCGTCATAGACGCGGCGGACCTTGTCATAGTCCCAGTCGGCGCCGGTATAGAGCGGGGCGGTCTCAAAGGCGGTCAGGGTCATGCACTCACCTCCGCCGGTTGCCCGGCCTTGTCCTTGGCGAACAGTTCGCGGAAGACGGGGTAGATTTCCTTGCGTTCGGTCACCCGCCGCATGGCCAGCACGCCACCGGCATTGATCTGCTTATAGGTGCGCCACAGGTCGGTTTCGCGCGGACCCCCGCCATAGGGCAGGCCGGGACTCATCCCTTCCTGCCCCACCTCCAGATAGGCGTAATACTGACAGTCGGGCAGGATGCTGTCGGTCATCAGCTGCGCTGTCTTGGTATTGTCCGACAGGGCATTGTCGCCATCGCTGGCCTGTGCCGCATAGATGTTCCATTCACCGGGCGGATAGCGTTCCTTGATCACCCGCGCCATTTCCTCCAGCGCCGTGGACACGACGGTGCCGCCGGTCTCAGAGCTGTAGAAGAAGGTCTCCTCATCCACCTCTGCGGCGCGGTGGGTGTGGCGGATGAAGACCACGTCCACATGCTTGTACCGCCGCGACAAGAACAGATAGAGCAGCATATAGAAGCGCTTGGCCAGGTCCTTCATATGTTCCGTCATGCTGCCCGACACATCCATCAGGCAGAACATCACGGCCTGTGCCGCCGGCCTTGGCGTGGCCGCGAACCGGTTGTAGCGGACATCGACCGGGTCGATATAGGGGATGCGCTGGGTGCGTTTCAGCGCCTCTGCCAGTTCCAGCCGCGCCTGTTCCAGCCGGTCGCGATCGCGTCCCGTCCGTTCCAGATCATCGATCTCCTGTCGCAGGGCCTTGATCTCATCCCCCGTGGGGCGATGCAGGGCCATGCGGCGGGCCAGGCTGTTGCGCATGGTGCGCACCAGATTGAGGTTGGTGGGTGATCCCGCCACCGAATAGCCCGCACGGTGCCAGTCCATGGCGTCCGTCACGGCCAGCTTGCGCTTGGCCAGGTCGGGCAGTGCCAGATCTTCTAAGAACAGGTCGATGAATTCCTCCCGGCTCAACACAAAGCGGAATTCATCCTGGCCGTCGCCATCCTCCGATCCCTGATTGCCGCCGCCCCCGCCACCGCCCTGGGGTGGACGCTTGATCTTGTCGCCCGACATGAACTCCTTATTGCCGGGGACGACATAGTTGCGTTGCCCGCCGGTGGAGGACCGGCGCAGGGTCGGCTCGCGGATGCCATCAGGGGAGATGGCGATATCGCCGCCCATATCGATGTCGCGGATGCCGCGCTTGGCGGAGGCATCGCGCACGGCCCGCATCACCTGTTCCTTGGCACGCCGCAGGAACCGCTGGCGGTTGGCCAGACTTTTACCCGAAGGATTGAGACGTCGGTCGACAATGGTGAACAAGGTTGCACCGTCCTTTCGATGGGGGCCGAACCCGTCGCCCCCCTCCCACCGTGGCGGGAGAGGGGCTGGTCATCACCCCGCCTGTTTCACCCGCATGTACCATTCGACCAGACGGCGTACCTGGCGTTCGGTATAGCCGCGGGCCATCATGCGATTGACGAACTCGCTGTGCTTCTTCTCCGTGTCGCTGTCCTTCTTGGAACCAAAGCTGATGACGGGCAGCAGTTCCTCCACCTGGCTGAACATCCGCTTCTCGATGACGTCGCGCAGCTTTTCATAGCTGGTCCAGGACGGGTTGCGTCCGCTATTGGCCGCCCGCATGCGCAGTGCGAATTTTACCACCTCGTTGCGGAAATCCTTGGGATTGGCGATGCCCGCCGGCTTTTCGATCTTGGTCAGTTCCTGGTTCAACAGGTCGCGGTTCAGCAACTGGCCCGTGTCGGGGTCCTTGAAGTCCTGATCCTCGATCCAGGCATCGGCATAATCGACATAGCGGTCGAACAGGTTCTGGCCGTAATCATGGTAGCTTTCCAGATAGGCCTTCTGGATTTCGTTGCCGATGAACTCCGCATAGCGGGGCGCCAGGTCCCCCTTAATGAACTCCATGTACTTTTTTTCCACATCGTCGGGGAACTGCTCCCGCTTGATGGATTGTTCCAGGATGTACATCAGGTGGACGGGATCGGCCCCGACCTCGGTATTGTCATAGTTGAAGGTGCTGGCCAGGACCTTGAAGGCGAAGCGGGTGGATATGCCGTTCATCCCCTCATCCACGCCGGCCGCGTCCTTATATTCCTGCATGGTCTTGGCCTTGGGGTCCGTCTCCTTCAGGCTTTCCCCGTCATAGACCCGCATCTTGCTGAACAGGTTGGAATTGCCATGGTCGCGCAGGCGGGACAGCACCGTGAACCGCGCCAGCATTTCCAGGGTGGCCGGTGCACAGGGCGCGCCGGACAGTTCGGACGTCTTGATCAGCTTTTCATAGATGCGCTGTTCCTCCATCACCCGCAGGCAATAGGGTACCTTCACCACGCAGATACGGTCGATGAAGGCCTCGTTATTCTTGTTGTTCTTGAAGCTCTGCCATTCGGCCTCGTTGCTGTGCGCCATGATGACGCCCTGGAACGGAAGCGCACCGATATTTTCGGTGCCGATATAATTGCCCTCCTGCGTGGCGGTCAGCAGGGGGTGCAGCATCTTGATCGGCGCCTTGAACATCTCCACGAATTCCAGCATGCCTTGGTTCGCGCGGTTCAGGCCGCCAGAATAGGAGTAGGCGTCGGGATCGTTCTGGCTGTACAGCTCCAGCTTGCGGATATCGACCTTGCCGACCAGGGACGAGATGTCCTGATTGTTCTCATCCCCCGGTTCCGTCTTCGAAATGCCGGTCTGACGCAGGCGCGAGGGGCGCAGCTTCACCACCTTGAACCGGCGGATATCGCCGTCAAATTCGTCCAGCCGCTTCAGGGCCCAAGGGCTCATCAGTCCCGTCAGGCGGCGGCGGGGAATGCCGAACTTCTCCTCAATGGTGGCGCCCATGGCGGCGGGGTCGAACAGGCCCAGCGGGCTTTCGAACACCGGGCTGATCTGGTCGCCCGCCTTCAGGGCATAGATAGGCTTGTCCTCCATCAACGCCTTCAGCCGTTCAGCCAGCGATGACTTGCCGCCGCCGACGGGGCCCAGCAGGTAGAGGACCTGTTTGCGTTCCTCCAGCCCCTGCGCCGCATGGCGGAAGAAGCCCACGATCCGCTCAATGGTCTCTTCCATGCCGAAGAACTCGGCAAAGGCGGGATAGACCTTGATGGTGCGGTTCATGAAGATACGGGCGAGCCGCGCATCCTTGGCGGTGTCGATCACCTCCGGCTCCCCGATGGCGGCCAGCAGCCGCTCGGCGGCACTGGCATACATCAGCGGATCGTCGCGGCAACCTTCCAGATACTCCATCAGCGACATCTCAACGTCGCGGCGGCTTTCATACGAACTGGCATAGCTGGCGAATAGGTCTGTGACCAGACTGCTCATCGGCACTCTCCTTCCAGACGGCCGGTCGGCGGGCGATAGCGCGGGCAGGGGCCGGCCCTGCGGCGCACCGCCATCCCGGCGGGGGGCAGTGGAATACGGTGGCGGTCGATCCTTGGCTCGCGCCGGGCCTCCCCGGCCCGCACCCGTTTCGGTCGCGCACAGGCGAACCGCCGGGTCATTCTTGTCGATCCCGCCACGGTTAACGCGCCGGTGTCTGGGGCGGGCCGCAGGGCGGCATCCGGTCGGATCGACCGGTCTGTCCCGTTACTGCTGGCCCTACCGCCACCCATCACCGCGTCTCCCAAGGTTGGGGGTCAATCGGTAATCAAGCTGTTGGTACTGAACGCAAAATGTCTCTGCCGAAACCGAACCGACGCAAAGCATCATCTCCCCCGATTGGGGCAGGCCGATGGCATGGGTTCATGCCGTGGCACCTGTCCGTCCGGGTGATCGGGCGGCGTTCGGCGCCGGCCCGTTTGGGGGACCCCTGTCCCCAGCATGGCCCCGTCCATCCAGCAACGGGGTCTGAACACACAGCATGACCCGAAAGAGGGCCATGGGTCAAAGCATAGAACCGCAGACCTTTAACAATCCGTAACGACCGCTTCGCTTTTGCTACGTCTGGTCATGATATGGCGCGGCCTTGGGCGGTCGGACAGTCCCCCTGTCCGGATGCGCCAGGGAAGGGAGCGGATCGAATCGCCATCGCAGAATCCCTTCCCGGCAATTCCGCATCGTCATCCCGCGATGCGAAAGGGGCGGCCATGCGTTGTTCGCTGTTGCAACAGAGCGGCCGATGAATTGATCTAGTCACGTGAACGCCATCGTTTTGGATCAACAGTTTCGCATTTTGGCCGCAATGGCCGGCGATGCTGCGATGCGTGAAGGGCAGCGGTTTTCCACCGCCAACCGACACCGGCCAGGCCCGATGGTCCCGACCGTGACAGATGTTGAACCCGCGAAGGTGACATGATGAGCAGCGCCGATTTCGATAACGTCTTCTCCGCCGCCTGCGTTGAGCTGGGCCTCGATCCCGCCAACACCAATATCTTCGCGCTGGAATGCCGCCGTCAGGGCCTGGACCCCAGCAAGACCCGCGCCTATGATCTGGACAAGAACCCGTCCCCGATGTGGGCGGAGTTCCGCAAGTTGAAGCGCGCTTCCTGATCCGCCGCCCTTTCGGGCGCGTAACGGAATGTGAAGGGGCCGTCCTGCTGGGGCGGCCCTTTTTCTTTGTGCCGGCCTTGTGCCGTTCTGTCCCTGCCCTTTGCGGGCCAGGGGTGGATATTGGGTGCGTCTGTCCAATAATTGCTTGTACAGGTTCCTACCTTTTCGGGCATGATCACCCCGCCAGAATATCGCAGCGTGGTTGCGTAACCCCACGATTGGGGAACCACTAACGCACCTTGCGGTGTTCGGCCGGATGCAGACCTCTTGGGGAGGGCGATGCTGAAAGGGCTGGGCAGTTCCTTGGCGGCTAGGCAGGCGGCGCGTGCCGTGCTTGCCGCCTGCCTCATCGGTCTGATGTTAAGCGGGCTGGAGGTTGCCTGGGCGACGTGGCGTGAGCGCGGGAAGGCCAGCGATCTGGTCGAACAGATGCTCGACCTGACCGAAGGCAGTGCCGC
>CALRNG020000306.1:0-5154 GCA_943369495.1 Rhizobium sp. Q54 | reverse complement strand
GACCGGTCGCTGTCACGCACCTATCAGGCGGTGGTCTGGGCCGTGCCCAACCCGCGCAGCGGGGAGATCAACGCCAATATCGGCCGCCACCCGACCGACCGTAAGCGCATGGCCGTGCTGGACCGGGGCGGCAAGGTGGCGATCACCCGCTACAGCACCGTCCGCGCCCTGGGTCCGGCGGCGGCCTTGATCGAATGCAAGCTGCTGACAGGCCGTACCCATCAGATCCGTGTCCACATGACCCATGTCGGTCATCCGCTGGTCGGCGACCCTGTCTATGGTCGTGTCCGGCAGGGGCGTACGCGCGGCCTGTCGGAGGCGGCCAAGCAGGCGCTGGAAAGCTTCCCGCGTCAGGCGCTGCATGCCGCCACCATTGAGTTCATCCATCCGGCCACAGGCGCCAAGGTGCGCTTCGAAACTGTGTTGCCGGATGATTTCAAGGGCTTAACTCATGCGCTGGAGGTGCTATAATGCCGCCGCGCATGATGACCGGGCCTCTTCTGGACGGGCACATGTCGTGTCCTTTCAGGACCATTTCATCGCTGTCGGTGCCAGTTGGGCCGATAGTGTCAACCAGCCTTATGCAAGGGGGTTAACATGACCGCTTCCGTTCCCGCCATTCCGGTCGTCAGCTCGGAAAGCAGCCTCAGCCGCTATCTCCAGGAAATCCGCAAGTTCCCGATGTTGGAACCGGGTGAGGAGTATATGCTGGCCAAGAGCTGGCGCGAGCATGAGGATACCAAGGCCGCCCACCGTCTGGTGACCAGCCATCTGCGCCTCGTGGCGAAGATCGCGATGGGTTATCGCGGCTATGGCCTGCCGGTGTCGGAACTGATCTCCGAAGGCAATGTCGGCATGATGCAGGCCGTCAAGCGCTTCGAACCCGATCGCGGCTTCCGTCTGGCCACCTACGCCATGTGGTGGATTCGGGCCGCCATCCAGGAATATATCCTGCACAGCTGGTCGCTGGTGAAGATGGGCACCACAGCGGCACAGAAGAAGCTGTTCTTCAATCTGCGCAAGCTGAAGGGCCAGATGCAGGCCATCGATGATGGCGATCTGCCCGCCGAGGTGGTGACCAAGATCGCCACCACGTTGGACGTGCCGGAGGCCGATGTCGTCTCCATGAACCGCCGTCTGGCCGCCAGCGACCATTCCCTGAACGCGCCCCTGCGCATTGATGGGGAAGGCGAATGGCAGGACTGGCTGGTGGATGAAAGCGAAAGCCAGGAAATCCGTCTGGGCGACCAGCAGGAGCTGGGTAAGCGTAAGGCATTGCTGGCCGGCGCCATGAAGGGCCTGAATGAGCGCGAGCGTCATATCCTGATCGAACGCCGCCTGCGCGAAGAGCCGACGACGCTGGAAGACCTCTCGCAGCATTACGGCATCAGCCGTGAACGCGTGCGCCAGATTGAGGTGCGGGCCTTCGAAAAGCTTCAGAAGGCCATCAAGACCGCCGCGATCCAGCAGCAGCTGACCTGATACGGGCCCTTATACCCCCGGTCGAAATCTTTGACCGGGGGTCCGGCGGCCCATACCACCAACGCTGGGTATCACCCCACCGCCCGTACCTGCCCCGCCCCCTCTTCCTGGGGGAGGTGGCGGGGCAGGGTCAGGGTGAAGCAGGTTCCACGGCCTTCGGCGGAGGTGACGCTGATGCTGCCATGCAGGGACTGCGTCACCAGATTGAAGACGATATGCAGTCCCAGGCCGGACCCGCCCCGTGCGCGGTTGGTGGTGAAGAACGGCTCGAACAGCCGGTCCATATGGGCTGCCGGCACGCCCCTGCCATCATCCTGGAAGCGAAGCTCCACCTGATCGTCGGGCAACTCGCGGACCAGAATGGTGATTGTGCCTTGCGTCTGCGGCTCAAACGCGTGGATCAGGGCATTGATGATCAGATTGGTCAGCACTTGGAACAGGGCGCCGGGATAGCTGTCCATATGGATGCCGGTCGGGCATTCCACCCGCACACGGTGCGGTTCCCCGCGCAGCCTTGGTGCCAGGCTTTGCAGCACCTCATCAATATAGGCGCCCAGCAGGAAGTCACGCCGCTCCTCGCTGGCCTGATCCACGGCTACACGCTTGAAGCTTTGCACCAGATCGGCGGCCCGCCCGATATTGCTATGGACCAGAAGGGCGCTGTCGCGCAGCGTATCCTGATGTTCGGTCAACTGGCTGCGGGTCAGTTTGCCGGTGGCCACCGCCTTATCCAGGGCCGCAACGACATCCTCCAGATGGCTGATGGCGGTCAGGGCGATGCCGATGGGGGTGTTCAGCTCATGCGCTACGCCGGCGACCAGCCGGCCCAGGCTCGCCAGCTTTTCGGCCTGGGTCAGGCTGTTGCGGGTTTCGCCCAGCTGTTGCTGCGCCTCTTCCAGTTCGGCGACCTTGTGGGCCAGCTCGTCGCGTTGGCTGGCGATGATGGCTTCCCGGCGCAGCAGCTCGGCATTCGCCTCCTCTAGCCGCGCCTGTTCGGCCTGCAGCGCCCTCAGTCGCTGAAATTCCAGGCGGCGCAAGGTGGACAGCTGATAGGCCGTGAAGGCGCCGAAAATATTGGCCAGCGACTGCATCACGGTCGCGGTGCTGATCTGTGACGCGGTGGCGCCCGATTCCGGCATGAACAGGCCGATATAAAGGCCGCTGGCCGCCACGCCCCAGGGGATCATGAAGATCACCCGCGTCGGCAGGAACAGATAGTTCATCAGCACGACGATCATCACAAAGAAGCTGACCGTCAGGCCAACCGGCCCGCCACGGATCAACAAGGCACCGGCCGACGTGATGGCCCAGATATAGGTCATCGTCAGCAGCACCAGCCCATAGCGCAGGCCCACATACTTCGCCTTCACCGGTACCAGCATGGTGGCGATGATCAGGACATAGACGATCCCGCGCAGGGGCATCATCACAGTCAGGACGGTTTCCAGGATGAAATAGACAAAGTCCAGGGAGGCCGCCAGCAGGTAGAAGGCTGCCAGCGCCAGGAGATTGCGCCGCAGGCCCTTGGCTTCCGCTTCCAGCATATGCTGGCGGAAATCCTGCTCCATCGCCTTGTCGGCGAACTCCGCGAATCTCAGCATCAAAACGGCGCGTCCTTCCCCCTTGGTCGCGTCACAGCGCGCCCAAACGCGGGACGCATTCTAGGCAACAAGGTCGAGCGCGGCAACAGAAGTGCAACCATAGGCGGGCGGCAGAATGCAGGTCTCCACCGCCCGCCCGTCGCTAGATCAATAGGCATATTCCTTATAGATGGGGTCGACGCTCCCGCCCCAAGTGCTCTGGTACTTTTCCAGCATCTCGGTCGACAAGGACCGGCCCGACTCCGCAATGGCCACCAGCGGTTCGATGAAGTGCGTCTCGTCATCGCCCATGCCAGCGGTGCGGGCCCGGCTGCGCAACCCTTCGCGCGCGATATCGACGACGCGGCGGGCCACATCCTGCACCGTTCCGCCCTGAAACGGCGTAGACAGGCCCAGGCGCGGCACATCGCGGCGCAGGGTCGCGCGGTCTTCCTGGGTCCAGCCCTTCACCAGGTCCCAGGCGGCATCCAGTGCCGTGCCATCATAGAGCAGCCCGACCCAGAGTGCGGGCAGGGCGCAAAGCCGGCCCCAGGGACCGGCATCGGCCCCGCGCATCTCCAGATACTTCTTCAGGCGCACTTCCGGGAACATGGTCGTCATATGGTCCGACCAGTCGGTCATCAGCGGCAGTTCGCCCGGCAGGATCGACAGCTTGCCATCCAGGAAGTCACGGAAGGACAGGCCAGAGGCGTCCAGATACTGCCCGTCGCGATAGGCGAAATACATCGGCACGTCGAGCGCGTAATCGACATAGCGCTCGAACCCGAACCCATCCTCGAACACAAATGGCAGGTCGCCGGTGCGGTCCTTGTCCGTATCGGTCCAGATATGGGACCGGAAGCTCTGGAACCCGTTGGGCTTGCCTTCCGTAAAGGGGCTGGCCGCGAACAGGGCGGTGGCGATGGGCTGCAGGGCCAGCGACACCCGGAACTTCTTTACCATGTCGGCTTCGGATGCGAAGTCCAGGTTGACCTGCACGGTGCAGGTCCGGGTCATCATATCCAGGCCCAGCGTGCCGACCTTGGGCATATAGGAGCCCATGATCTTGTAGCGGCCCTTGGGCATCCAGGGGATGTCGGACCGCTGCCATTTCGGGTTGAAGCCCATGCCCAGCATGCCGAAGCCCAGGTCCTGCCCGATGGCCCGCACCTCTGCCAGGTGCTCCCCCACCTCGCCACAGGTCTGGTGGATGCTGACCAGCGGTGCGCCCGACAGTTCGAACTGCCCGCCGGGTTCCAGGCTGATATTGGCCATGCCCTTGGTCAGGGCAATGATATTGTCGCCCTCGCGCACGGGTTCCCAGCCGAATCGGCGCTGGAATTCGCCCAGGATATGGCCGATCCCACCGGGCCCGGCATAGGGCACGGGGGCATGGTCGGGGCCGCGGAAAACGAACTTCTCATGCTCGGTGCCGATGCGCCAATCGCTGGCCGGCTTTGATCCCTTTTCCAGATACTCGACCAGTTGCCGGCGGTCGGTGATCGGTTCGCCGCGCGACGTCGGAGGTGCGGACATTGGTTCAGTTCCTTAACGCGAAGGACGTTGCAGAGACGGCAGGCGGGATTACGTTCAGGTGCGATTGGGCGGCCTTGCGTCGCCATCGGCCGATCGCCAGTCGCCCGCTGCCGCCTGCCAGACGGCAAGGGCGGAAAAGGCAGCCGTATCGGCGCGCAGCACGCGCGGCCCCAAGCCCACGCTTACCACAAATGGCAGGCGGCGCAGGGCATCAAGTTCCTGTTGGTCAAATCCCCCCTCCGGACCCACAAGGAATGCGACGGGCTTTCCCGCCGCCGCAGTGACGGCGGTCACCAGGGGCTGTGCTGCCCCGCTTTCCGCCGCGACGAACAGGGTACGGGCGGGGTCCCAGCCGGTCAGAAGCTTGCCCAGTTCGACCCCGTCCACCACTTCCGGCGCGTCCAGCCGCTCGCATTGTTCGGCGGCCTCAAGCGCGTTGGCGCGCAACCGGTCAATATTCACACGGGCGACGTCGCCACGCCGGGTGAAGACGGGCACCAGACGGCCCACGCCCAGCTCTACCGCCTTCTCCACCACATATTCCGTGCGCCCGCCT
>CALRNG020000305.1:0-5158 GCA_943369495.1 Rhizobium sp. Q54 | reverse complement strand
ATCACGGGCACCATTTCCCGTGTGAACGAGATCTCCGCCGCCATCGCCGCCGCGATTGAGGAGCAGGGGGCCGCCACCCAGGAGATCGCCCGCAATGTGCAGCAGGCGGCGGTGGGTACGCAGGACGTAACCACCACCATCGACACCGTGCGCGGTGCCGCCGGTGAAACCGGACAGTCAGCGGGCGAGGTGTTGAACGCCGCCGTCAGCGTTCAGGATCAGTCTGCGCGCTTGACCAAGGTGGTGGAAAGCTTCCTGACGGGGGTGAAGGCGGCGTAAAACGTCCCTCACGCGCCGGGCGGCGGCATCCGCCGCCGTCATTTACGCGGACATGAGTGGACCTGCGTGGGGCGGGATCAAATCCCGCCCCCATCGCTAAACGCGTAGATATCGTAGGAGGCCAGCGCCCGACCGATATCGGCGATTGCGCGGTTGGCGGCGGGCAGGCGGCCACCCATGGTGATGAAGCCATGCACCAGGTCGGGATAGAGCCGGTGCAGCACCGGCACCCCGGCGGCGGCCAGACGGCCCGCATAGGCCCTTCCCTCATCCAGCAGCGGATCAAAGCCGGCGGTGATGATCACCGTGGGTGGCAAGCCATCCAGTCGGTCGGCCCGCAATGGCGAGACCTGCCAGTCGCCCTCCACCTCCTGGCCCGCCAGATAGTTGCGGACATAGGCGACATAGGCCTGACGCGTCAGCAGATAGCCATCCGCGCGGGTGAAATGGCTGGGCAGGCCGGCGGCCAGATCGACGGCGGGATAGATCAGCACCTGGGTCTTCAGCACCGGCCCGCCGGCATCGCGCGCCTTCAGGGCCAGGACGGCGGCGATATTGCCGCCGGCACTGTCGCCCGCCACACCGATGCCCAGCGGATCAATGGCCAGCAGCGGCGCGTAAGCCGCCAGCCAGCTGAGCGCCGCCCAGCCATCCTCAATGGCGGCGGGCCAGGGATGTTCGGGCGCCAGCCGGTAATCGACGGCCACAATGGCATGGCCCGTGGCCACCGCCAGTTGCCGGCACAGCGTGTCATGGCTGTCCAGATCACCCACTGTCCAGCCGCCGCCATGGAAGAACAGCAGGGCCGGTAGAGGCCGGAAGCCGAAGGAGGGGCGGTAGAGACGCAGGCGCAGCGGACCGCCAGGGCCGATGATCGTTTCCTCCCGCACCGAGGCAATGTCCGGCACCGCCGGCCCCAGGGCGCGGCGCACCTGGGTGAAGATGCGGCGGGTCTCTTGCAGATCGCCCGCCCCCGTGGCACTGCCCGCGATGAGGCGGACGACATCCGCCACCTCCGGCGACAGGTCGGGGCCGACCGTGAAGCCGGGTGTTTCCGGAACCAGACACAGGGACGCCGCGCGGTGGGGAACGGGTGCGATGGGCAGAACGGTGCCGGTCATGGTCTGTCTCCGGATGGTAGGGGGAAAGGATGGGGTGCGGGACCGTTGATCGGGGGAACCGGCCCCGCACCCCGGCGGATCATCAGAAGCGCACACGCGCCCCAGTGATCACGCCGTACACGTCCTTGAAGTCGGCCGTGCGCGTGTCGTAGCTGTGATTGCGGAAGCTGATATAGAAGTCAGACGCGAAGGCATCGACGGTCTGGACATAGCCGACCGACCAGGCCTTGGCCTCCGCCCCGGCCACTGCGAAATCATCCTGGCTGAAGTAATCAACCACGAAGGCGCTGTTGCCGATGGCGGTCAGCTTGGCGATGTAACCCAGCTTGGCGTACCAGAAATCGCTGTCACGGGCGCCCAGGTCGCGCGTGCCGGCGGCGGCGGTGACGTTGAAGCCACTGGCGAACTTCACCGAGAGGGAGCCGCTGGTCTGTGTGTCGAAACCGGTGCGGCTGTCATTGTCGGTATAGGCGATGGCGGCGGCCACCTCCGTATCGCCGATCTTGGCATTGTAGCGCACGGCCCCATCAGTGGCCCCACCCTCCGTCACGCTCGTCGACAGCTGGAAGCCACCGCCGAAGCTCGGCGTATCATAGCGCACCCGATCCTCGCGGTGCATGCCATCGAAATTGTTGAACGCGTTGTTCACGGTCACGCCGTTGGCGCGCGTCGCCTTGTTACGGAAGGCGATGCCGCCGAAGGTGGCGCCGATGTCGGAGAAGCTGACCAAGGTGCCGGTGCCCGACAGATCCGCTTCGGCGGTCTGGTTGCTGGCGGTGTCGCCCTGGCCCACCCACAGACGACCGAACTCCTTATGCTGCACCCAGAATTCCACCTTGCGCTCATTCACCGAGAAGGCGCCGCTGTCGGTGCCGAAACCGGTATTGCGGGTGGAGGCGGACGAGGTTTCCAGCTCGATATCGGTACCCGCAGTCCAGTTATCGTCCAGCTTGGCCTGGCTGGACAGGCGCAGGCGCGACGACGCGGTGGCATTGTCGCCATGGATGGCATCGCTGTCGAACCCATCATCGGCCACGATCACGGCACGGCCGATCTGCCCGGACAGGGTCAGCTTCACCTTGCCATTGCCCGATTGCACCACCTGCGGCGCCTTGTAGGCATCGGCGGTGACCAGGGGCGCGTCCTTGGATGAAGGCGGGCCGGCGGGCGTGCTGGGCGCCTTTTCCAGCTTTTCGATGCGGGCCAGCAGCGACTGCACCTGAGCGCGCAGCGCCTCAACCTCTGACGTGGACTGTGCGGCGGCGGGCAAGGCCAGGGCGGTCAAGGCAGCGCCCGTCAGCAGCAGGGCAGCGGTCTTGGAACGGATGGAGGACATAGGATTTCCCTTCATGGATCTGTTTCTGTGGCCGGGTCTCGGGGGCATAAGGGACCCCGTTCCGGTCGCCCGCAGGCGCCGGTCCCGGCCTTGGTTTCGGTTTTTTGTATCAGGGCCTTACGGCGCTCAGGCCGTCGTGGCGACGCTCTGTCGGGTCAAGGACAACAGCAGGTCATCGGGTGTCTCCTTCAAGGTTCAGGACACCACGAGGCTTCGTGGCGCTTTAGCGTTTGGTGACGCGGCGCAAGCTGTCAGGTCAAATGCCCGCGGATGGGTTCAACACCATCGACAGGGATATTGAATTTAATTCCCCACTGCGTCAATCGGGTTTTGTCATTTTTTAATCACAAATGTTCTACGTGGTATGGGCGTTGGCGCGGGACATTGCATTCCGGGCCACCAGCCTCTACCAGAAAGGGCGAGAGACAGACTGGACGCCGCCCCATGCAGATCCCGCCCGATATCCTGGCACAGGCCACCCAGCTTTTGCAGGCGGGCCGGTTCCGCGTGGCGCGCCGGGTGCTTACCGAGGGGGGGGAGCCGGCGGATGCGCCGGGCATGGGGCTGCTGGCCCGCGCCCTGATCGGGATGAATGAGCATGGGCGGGCGCTGCCACTGCTGCGCGCCGCATTGCTGGAACGTCCCGACGACATCGGCCTGCGCTTTGATCTGGCCCGCGCGCTGAACGGGCTGGGCATGATGCATGCGGCGGTGCCGATCCTGGCGGCGATGCATGATGCCGACCCGCTGGATGCGCGGGTCACGGAGATGCTGGCCAACGCCCTGCGCCGCGATGCGCGGTATGAGGAGGCCATCGCCCTGGTCGATGAAGAGGCGGCGGCGGGGCGGTTGAACAAGGGTGTGCGCTATCATCGCGCCCTGTCGCGCCATTATCTGGGCGATGCCGCAGGCGCGCTGGCCGATTTCGATGTGATCGTGGCAGACGATCCGGGCCATGGGGCGGCCTGGTTTGCCAGCCACGCCTGTGTCATCGGTGACGGAGGTCTGGATGCGGCGCGCGAACGGCTGCGCCGGGCGGTGACCAGTCCGGGGGCTAACCGTAAATATGCAGGCTTCCTGGCCGCCTATGACGTGTTGACGGGCGGCGATGCGGCGGGGGCGGTGCCGTCGCCGATCCTGGACGGTGCGCGTGCGCTGGTTGGGCATATGGCGACGGATTGCCGGATATTCGGGGTATCCGCCGACCTGCTGCGCTTTGCCCTGTCGCAGGCCAGGGTGCCGGGGCTGGTGCTGGAATTCGGGGTGCGGCGGGGAACGTCGCTGCGCCATATCGCGGCGGCTGCCGGGCAGCACGCGCATGGGTTTGACAGTTTTGAGGGGCTGCCCGAAGGCTGGGGCAATGAGATGGCGGGGACCTTCAGCCTGGGTGATGGCGACACGGTCCCGCTGCCCGCCATGCCGGACAGCGTCAGCCTGCATAAGGGCTGGTTTGATGATGTACTGCCGGGGTTCCTGGTCGACCATCCGGGGCCGGTGCGGTTCGTCAATATCGACTGTGACATCTACAGTTCCACGGTCACGGTGCTGCGCGAACTGGAACCGCGGCTGGTGGCGGGGTCGGTGCTGGTGTTTGATGAATTCATCGGCAACCGAACCTGGGCCGAGCATGAATTCAAGGCCTTTGGCGAGTTCGCGGCCCGCACCGGCGCCCGGTTCCGGCACATTGCCATCAGCCCCTTCACGGGTCAGGTGGCGATGGTTCTGGAATGATACCAATCTGCCGAGGGTTCGACCCTTGGCAGATTGGAGGCTGGCGACCGCCAGCCCGGCACCCCATGGTGCCGTAAGCCAAGCCGCCGGACGGCGGCGCCCGGCGCCTGAGGGAATATCAAATCTGCCTGGATCGGTTACGATCAAGGCAGATTGATTTGATCCGGTAGTGGCCGAAAGGTCATTACCTTTCCGCTCCCCCCTGGCGCGGAACCTCTGATACTCTTGGGAGCGACAGGCCCGGATAAGGGCCGCCGGCAAAAGGGGAGAGGCGCCATGAGCACCGTGACCACCAGCGATTGCCTGCTCTATACCCGCCATGGGGCGGAAGGGGTGGCAGAGATCACCTTCAACCGACCCAACTGCCTGAACGCGCTGAACCTGGACATGGCCGCCGCCTTTGCCGAGGCCGCGACCGCCGCCGCCAATGATCCCAAGGTGCGGGTTCTGGTGCTGACGGGGCGGGGCACCAGCTTCATGTCGGGCGGCGATATTCTGGCGTTCCACAAGCTGCTATCGGCCCCCGCCGCCGAACGGCGCGACCATATTGCCCGGCTGATTGATTTCACCCATCAGGCCGTGACGGCGCTGCGTCGCATGGAAAAGCCGGTGATCGCCGGCATCCATGGCACCGCCGCCGGCCCCGGTATCGGCATCACCCTGGCCTGTGATCTGGTGGTGGCGTCGGATC
>CALRNG020000304.1:0-5176 GCA_943369495.1 Rhizobium sp. Q54 | reverse complement strand
AGCGCGATACGGTAGCCCTCACCCGGATTGCCCAGCATGGCGGATGCCGGCACACGCGCATCCTCCAGCAGGATTTGCGCTGTATCGGAACTGCGCTGGCCCAGCTTGTGCTCCAGCCGGGCCACCTTGTATCCGGGATTGTCGGTGGGCACCAGGAAGGCGGAAATCCCCTTCTTGCCCGCTGCCGGATCGGTGACGGCAAAGACCAGGGCCACGCCGGCAGTCTGGCCATTGGTGATGAACTGCTTGGCGCCGTTCAGCACATAATGGTCACCATCCTTGACGGCCCGCGTCTTCAGGGCCGACGCGTCCGACCCCGCCTGCGGCTCCGTCAGGCAGAAGGCGCCCAGCATCCGGCCCGCCGCCATGGGCCGCAGATAGCGCTCCTTCTGTTCCTGATTGCCGAATTTCAGGATGGGGGCGCAGCCGACGGAGTTATGCACGCTCATGATGGTGGAAATGGCGCCATCGCCCGCCGCGATCTCCTCAATCGCCAGGGCATAGGAAATGGCATCGGCCCCCGCCCCGCCCCATTCCTCGGGCACTACCATGCCCAAAAGGCCCAGTTCCCCCATCTCCCGCAGCTCATCAGCGGGGAACCGGCTGTCCCGGTCACGCTCGGCGGCACCGGGCGCCAGCCGCTCGCGCGCGAACTGCCGTGCCATGTCGCGGATCATGGTCTGTTCTTCGGTGAGGATCATGTTCGTTTCCCGCCCTGACCGATGCCGTTAAACCAACTCGACCGCCATGGCGGTCGCCTCACCACCGCCGATGCACAGCGAGCCGACGCCGCGCTTCAGCCCGTGCTTCTTCAGGGCGTGCAGCAGGGTCACCAGGATACGCGCACCCGACGCGCCGATCGGGTGGCCAAGCGCGCAGGCACCGCCATGCACATTCACCTTGTCGTGCGGCAGGTCCAGTTCCTTCATGGCCGCCATGGCGACGACAGCAAAGGCCTCATTGATCTCAAACAGGTCAACATCCTTGGCGATCCAGCCGGTCTTGGCGAACAGGCTCTGCATCGCACCCACCGGCGCCGTCGTGAACCAGGCCGGGGCGCGGGCGTGGCTAGCATGGCCGACGATCCGGGCCAGCGGCGACAGGCCACGCTTTTCCGCCTCGCTGGCGCGCATCAGGACCAGGGCGGCGGCCCCGTCACTGATGGAGCTGCTATTGGCCGCAGTCACCGTGCCATCCTTGCGGAAGGCGGGCTTCAGGGTGGGGATCTTGTCCGGACGGCCCTTGCCCGGCTGTTCGTCGCGGGACACGATAGTGTCACCGGTTCGACCCTTAACCGTGACCGGTACCACCTCCTTATCAAAGGTTCCATCCTCCACGGCCGCCTTGGCGCGGCGCAGGCTTTCCAGGGCGTAGGCGTCCTGCGCCTCCCGCGTGAAGCCGAAATGTGCCGCCGTATCCTCCGCATAGGTGCCCATGGCACGCCCGCGCTCATACGCATCTTCCAGACCGTCCAGCGCCATATGGTCATACATGGTGGCATGGCCGTAACGGTAGCCGCCGCGCGCCCGGTCCAGCAGGTAGGGCGCGTTCGACATGCTTTCCATGCCCGCCGCCACCACAATATCGGCACTGCCGGCCAGGATCAGGTCATGGGCCAGCATGGTGGTCTTCATGCCGCTGCCGCACATCTTGTTGATGGTGGAGCAGGTGACCGACAAAGGCAGCCCGGCACCCAGGGCCGCCTGACGGCCCGGCGCCTGGCCCTGGCCTGCCTGCAGCACATTGCCCATCAGCAGTTCCTGCACGCTGTCGCCGGAAATCCCGGCCCGCGCCACGGCTTCCTTGACGGCAACAGCACCCAGCTGGGCCGCCGTCAGGCCGGACAGGTCGCCCATCATCCCGCCCATGGCGGTACGGGCGGCGGACACGATCACGATGGGGTCGGTCATGGCATTCCTCTGGCGTCGATATGGATTGGTTGGACACAGCGTAGACTTGTCGCTTCCGATCAGCCATAACCGTTGCGATCAAATTTCCTGATCACTTATGTCAATAGCGAATGGATCGGCAGGGTGGAGAAGGGCAGTGTTTCCATCCATTTCGTGGCCTCTGCCCTGAACGGGGCGATGGCGCGGGGCCTGGAACCGGCGCCCATCCTGCGCAAGGCCGGGATCGACCCGGCCTTACTACACCAGCCATCGGCCCGCGTGCCCGTGCAGGCCCACGCCGCCCTGCTGCGCATTCTGGCGCAGGTGCTGGATGATGAGTTCTTTGGCCAGGATAGCCGCCGCATGAAGGTGGGCAGTTTCGCCCTGTCCTGCCTTCTGGCCTTGGAAGGGGGCGGTGATGTTGGCGGGGCGCTGGGTCTGCTCTGCCGCGCCTACAACACCATCTTTGATGATCTGCGGGTGGCGGTGCGGCGTGACGGGCGGCGGGCCGCGCTTGAGATCGCGCCAACCCGGCCGGGCCACATGCTGCCCGTCTTCGCCGTCGAAACCCTGTTCGTCTATATGCATGGCATCGCCTGCTGGCTGGCACGGCGGCGCATCGTGATTGAGGAAGCCTGCTTCCCCTATCCGGAGCCCCCCCACGGGGCTGAGTATTTTGTGCTGTTCAGCACGCAACTGCGCTTCTCACAGCAGCAGTGCCAGCTTTGGTTCGATGCCGGTATCCTATCCCTGCCGGTGGCACAGGACCGGCGGTCCGCGAAAAGCTTTCTGAACCAGGCACCGGAAAGCTTTCTGGTAAAATACCGCAACCCGGACGGGTTTGGCCGGCGCGTTGCCAACCTGCTGCGCCGCCGTCCCCCCACCGACTGGCCGGGCGCGGACGAGGCAGCCGAATTGCTGCGCTGTTCCCCCGCCACCTTGCGCCGCATGCTGCGGCAGGAGGGGACCTCGTATCAGGCCATCAAGGACCGGCTGCGCCTGGACATGGCGCGGGCGGCGCTGGCAAAGGCCGATCTATCCATTGCCGATATCACGGCACAGCTGGGCTTTGCCGAACCCGCCGCCTTCAACCGGGCCTTTCGGCAATGGACGGGCACGACGCCAGCACGCTATCGACGGGGCGCGTAGAGTGGTTTTCAGTTAACTGGAAACCACTCCGGCGGCGACTGCCGCCGCGCCGCACATGCGGCGTGAGCCAAGCCGCCGGATGGCGGCGCCCGGCGTTTGAGGGAAATGTATAGCTAAATCTCCACGTGACCGCCCAGTTCCACCACGCGGTTCAGCGGTAGGTGGAAGAAGTCGGCGGTGGTGGTGGCGCTGCGCATCAGGAAGGCGAACAGTTCTTCGCGCCATGGCGCCATACCCGGCTCCGCCGACGGCACCACCGTCTCCCGCGTCAGGAAGTAGGAGAAGCGCAGCGGCTCATAATCAAAGCCCAAATCCGTGCGTTTGGCATTGGCCAGCGCCTTGGGCACGTCGGGATCATCCATGAAGCCGCAGACCATGGTGACGCGGAACACGTCATCGCGCAGCTTTTCCGACACAATACGCTCCCCGATGGGCACGCGCGGCCGTTCCACCACCTTCACCGTCATGATCACCACCCGTTCATGCAGAACGTGGTTGTGCTTCAGGTTATGCAGCATGGCCAGCGGCACGCCATCGGGATCGGAAGTCAGAAAGACCGACGTGCCGGGCACGCGGGAGATGCGGGACGACAGGGTACCCAGAAAGTCCTGCAAAGGCATGGCACTGGCGCGCAGCTTGGCATTCAGCAGCTTGCGACCCATTTTCCAGGTGGTCATCAAAGTGAAGGCCAGCAGGCCGGCGGCCAGCGGGAACCAGCCGCCATGCGTGATCTTGGTTGCCGTCGCCAAGAAATAGGCCATGTCCACGGCCAGCAGCAGCAGGAAGAACCCGATGGCGAACTTGCCGTTCCAGCCCCAGCGGTTAAAGGCCAGCATCGCCACCAGGGTGGTGGTGATCAACATGGTGCCGGTCACGGCCACGCCATAGGCCGATGCCAGATTGGTCGAACTGCCAAAGCCCAGGACCAGCGCCACGACCGCCAGCATCAGCGCCCAATTGACGAAGGGCATATAGATCTGCCCCATCTCCTTCTCGGATGTATGGATGATGTTCATGCGCGGCAGATAGCCCAGCTGGATCGCCTGCCGCGTCACCGAGAAGGCGCCGGAAATCACCGCCTGGCTGGCGATGATGGTGGCGAGCGTCGCCAACATCACCATGGGCATGGCCGACCAGGATGGCCCCATGAAGAAGAACGGATTGGACGCCGCCTCCGGGTTGGACAGCAGCAGCGCCCCTTGCCCGAAATAGTTCAGCATCAGGGCCGGCCAGACCAGCATGTACCAGGCCAGCCGGATCGGCCCGCGCCCGAAATGCCCCATATCGGCATAAAGCGCCTCTGCCCCCGTCACCGACAGAACGACGGACCCCAGCGCCAGGAACCCGATCCAGCCATCATGGGCCAGGAAGGCGACGGCATAATGCGGTGACAGGGCGGCCAGCACCCCCGGCGCCTTGCCGATATTGCTGACGCCCAGGATGGCCAGAACCAGGAACCAGATCAGCATGATCACGCCGAACGCCCCGCCCAGCGCCGCCGAGCCTTTCGACTGGATCGCGAACAGTGCCACCAGGATGACGATGGCGATCGGGACCGTCCAGGGTGCCAGATGCGGGGCCGCCACCTGCAGCCCTTCCACCGCCGACAACACCGAAATGGCCGGCGTGATGGCGCTGTCACCATAGAACAGGGCCGCCGCGAACACGCCCAAGGTGCCGGCCAGCGCCGTCATTGTCGGATTGCCGGACAAGGCCTTCTGCAACAGGGCCAGCAGGGCGAAGGAACTGCCTTCGCCTTCATTGTCGGCGCGCATGATGATGGCGACATATTTGATCGACACCACCAGCATCACCGTCCAGAACACCAGCGACAGCACGCCCAGCACGTGCATCCGGTCCACCGGTAGCGGGTGCGGGCCGGCGAACGCTTCCTTCATGGCGTAAAGCGGGCTGGTGCCGATATCACCGAACACCACGCCGATGGCGGACAGGAACAGGGCACCGAAGGAGGAACGCGGCACGTCATGCGCCGCACTGGCTGAATGCCCCACGCTGAAAGTCCCCTGTCCCCATCATGCTGCGCTGCAAAGGCTATCCCTTTCGGCGAGGGAGCGCAAGAAATCGGCTGGTCGCTTCAGCGCCAGGGGCCGCATGGCTGGACGGAGTTATGCGGGCCG
>CALRNG020000303.1:0-5177 GCA_943369495.1 Rhizobium sp. Q54 | reverse complement strand
ACCGTGCGGTCGCCGATGACGGAATCCATATCCTGCTGCGCCGTCACGATCAGCCAGGCCTGCCCCCGGCAGCGCGTGTTCAGCGTCTCAGCGATGGTTTGCAGGTTGGTCATGAGCTTGACGTTGTCGGCAATATACTGCCCCACCTCGTCGACGAAGAAATTCAGCCGGAATTTCGGGCCGCGCTTGTCCACCCAGGCTTTCACATTGTTGGCGAAATCCTCGATCGAAATGCGGGTGTCGCGCCGATACTGGCCCAGGATATCGCCGGTTTCCGTGGCATTGCCGCCGGTGGCCATGGCAAAGGCCTTGGCAATGTTGGTCTTCTCCAGCAGCGCCTGTTCGCGGCCTCGTTCCCACGGCTTGCCGGACAGTTCCTGGAACTCTGCTCGGAAGGTGGATAACAGGCCGCGTTCATCCAGGTCGCGCTCGAACTGTGCGACATGCGGCTGCTTGCCGTAATAGCCGCACATCTCATCAAACACCTTCTGGAACACCGCCAGCAGCGCATCCACATCCGTCTTGGAAATGACATCGGCCTTCTGGTCGATGTTGAACAGGATGCTGCGTGACGGGATGGAAACGGCCTTGCGAAAGGCCCCGTCCAGCATCGGTTTGCCGACCAGCTTTTCCTTGAACAGGTCAAATGCCTGCACACCATCGACTTGCCGGTTTTGCAGAATCAGGGCCAGCATCTTCAGCAGATGTGACTTACCCGACCCGAAGAAGCCGGAAATCCACACGCCATTGGCAGAGGTATAATTGTTATAGGCATCCAGAAATTGTTCCAGCCGCTGTTCAATTTCTGTCGTAATGACATATTCGTCCAATTCGACCCGCAGGCTGGCCTCGTCATCCGCCTTGATCACTCCATCAATTTGGCGATCGATCGGCTTTGCAAAGATGGCGTGTAACGGCGTCGTCATTGGATCAGACCTCGTAATTGAGGATGTTGAAGGCACGGTAGTATTTGTCATCATGCAGCCGCCCGAACAGATCAAGCGAGGCACCGGTCGCCAGGGCATGGGTGTAGCGGCCGGGGAAGAACATCACCGTCGGCTTGTCCTTGGCCGTGCTTTGCAGGTTGTTCAGCACATTATGCGAGCGGATGTAGGGGTACACCTCGCCCACGCCTGACAGGAAGATCACGTCATGCGGCGTGGCGTTGATCGCCTGGGCAATGCGGGGAATGATGTGGGTCTTGGGGTCCAGCACCCCTTGCAGCAGTTCGCGCAGCTCTGCCTTGTCGGTGTCAGCCTCTACTCTCAGCACATCGTCAAAGATGTCCCGCTCCCGCAGGATGTCCAGGGACAGGTCGTAAAGGTTGATATCAAGGATGCAGACACCCTCATTGGCCAGCCGCCTGATCAGGCCCTCCCGCATATCATCGGCAGCCAGCCCCTCGGAGGCAGGGAATGGGCAGATGAAGAAGGGGACTTCGTTACCCAGCCCTTGCTTGTGGAGGAAGCGCGGGCTGGAAATCACCTTGAACAGATGTTCCTGCCGTTGTGCGCTCGTCATCCCCTCCGCCATTCCTATCCCCGGTCAGTCAGCATCCCTGGAAACACCGCCAGATCCGACGGATGGGATTGACCTATCAGATTACGCAGGCGAAGTGAAAGGTATGATGGCACTATCCGGTTGTCTTCGTTGATGATCGATGCCTCGCGCATCATCCGGAACAACACCTGCCGCAGCTTCAGGAACGTAGACCGGCTGATTGCTCCCAGATCTTCATCCCATTCCGCCTTGGCCTCGTACAGCCGGTCAAACGTTTCCAGCGGCAGATCCATATGAAACGAGAGGTATCGATCCTGAATCACCTCTACAGCGAACTCCCTGACGAGCCGGTAGGCACGGCATGCGGCGACCCATAGCAGCGAAGCCTGTTCCTGCCGATCTGCTTCTTCCACCAGAAACGACAGTTCATCATCGGAAAGACAGGAGAGGCGATTCGCAATCTCCCGCAACGTCCGGCGGCGGGAAGCTGATTTCGGCAGAGAGGTGAGACCTTCGATAGCCGCCTGGGTCAACGTTGCCTGCCAGTCAGGCAGCCGCAGCCTGAGCCGCGCGAGATCGACGCTCTCATTAAGGAACAGTCCCCCCGTACTGAATGACATCCGATAGGGCTTCATTGCGCTCACTTTAATGCCTTCTGCTCCTGCCCACCACACAGCATCTATATGTATGCTGGCGCAGCGCCAGTGTGCCAGGGGCGATTTACTTCCTGCTCAGCGCAGCGAAATCACTCATCGCTGGCAAAGCATTCCCGCATCCGCCGCCTTTTATCACCCCACCTTAGCACGGCCCGTGATGAGACCGGGTGTCTGGACAAGCCTGGACCGAAATTTGCGTTTCAAACCCCGTTGAGCGCGAAGACCTGCTTGGTTAGCAATGAAGTTGGACACCTTTTCGGCAGCAGTTCGGACAACATCGGCTTCCATCAACATCTGCAATACCGATTCTGCCAGCGCACGCAGAAAATCACCCTCGCCGGTCTTCTGGAGAAGATCGGTCAGTGCCATATTGTCATCGGTCATTCGTTGGATCCTTGGCGCTTGAGGAAGTGTCGCAACTCCACTCTAGCCGATCCGGCCAATGACCACCCCTTGCAGCGCCGCAACTGGCTTTTGGTGGGGCATGCCCCACCAAAAGCCAGTCAGTAAATTTCCACCACCACCGTGGACGTTAACCGAATGGAACGAGAGCTTGAGGTGGTGAGTCGCGACTTCAAGGCTGTCGAACGCACGTTCGGTGACGATATTCTTCATCTGGTCCTTGCATCGAGATATGTCGGCCGTTTGATGGCGAATCCGAATGTTATTTCCTATATGGAGAGGAAGCATCCGGATATGCTTGCCGAACTTCGAATGATTGTCGCGGCTACGTCGCTTGAGCAAAGCTCTGCCTGATAGCTGAAGGCGGACATGGGGCTGTTCTGCAAGGCCTTCTGGCCATCTTGCTTACGGTATCATCGCCGCTTCATCTTCAACAGCAAAGGCATCCGCCTCCATCGGCTCCTCATCACCGGGATTGGGCGCCTCTTCTCCTCCCGAACCGAAAGGCCATCGCACCACCGGCAATTCTGCCGCTGTCGCGAATACGCCCGCATTCGCCCAGGCAGCATGGTGGCCAATGATGTAGATGACCTTCTTGGCGCGCGTCGCGGCCACATTCAGGATGTTGGGCGTCCCGCCCGCCCAGTTCCGGGAGCCCCGGCTGGCCGCTGCCGATGCGCCTAGCACAAGCAGGACCGCCTCAGCCTCCTTGCCCTGGAAGGTATGCACGGTGCCAATGTGCTTTTCCGCCCAGGCCTTCTGTTCCTTCTCCGGAATGCCGAGGTCGCCCGGAACGCCGGACTTGACCACGAAGTTCCGGAGCTTGTCCGCCACGTCGCGGAAAGGTGAAATGACATAGAGGCTGGGCTTTCGGATACCACCCGTGGCCAGCTTGCGCAGCAGGTCAACGGTCGCCTCGCCCTCCTTCCGGCTCCATTTCTCCGCGTTGGAGGTCACGTCGAGCCAGGAACTTCCGGCGGGCAGCCAGGGCGACAGCGCCTCGGCGATCGCGGAGGCCGGATCGCCAGCCGCGTGGACCATCAGCCCGTCGTAGGCGATCTCGTTGGAGATCGAGAACATCGGGTCCTGGCAGCGCCGGTGAACGAGCAGCGGAATGCCGATCTCCCTGGCCTTGGTGCCGCTGCCCATGCGCGCCATCAGCGGACTGGCCGCGTCCGCCAGGGTCTGGGCCGAGGCGCGCGGAGCCGCCCAGATGTCGGGATGCGCGCCATAACTGTCGCAAACGGCGCGGATCAGGCCCGCCGGCACCTTGGAAACCGGCTCGATCTGCAGCGGATCGCCGATGACCAGGGCACGGCGCGACCGCCAGAGCGCCCCGACGGCGGCCTGCGGCGGCGCCTGTCCCGCCTCGTCGACGATGAGCCAGCCGATGGCCTCCTGCCCCATGCCCTCCATCAGGCGGTCGAACGAGGCGAAGGTCGTGGAGACGAGGGGAACGACCAGGAAGAAGCTGTCCCACAGATCGCCCAAATGGCTGTGCGCGCCGGATGGCACGCGCCTGCCCTTCAGATGGTCCATCATCAACTGGAGGTTCGATTTCAGCGGCCAGGCCGCCGCGTCAATGAAGGCCCGGTGCAGCCGCATTGCGGCGGCGAACAGGTCATCACGTGCCGCCGTGAAATCGGCATCTGCCCACGGGCTGGCCGTATGGATCGTCTCATGTGGGCTTTCCCAGAAGCCGGGGCCTGCCTGCGTGCCCTGACAGATGGTCGAGGAATGAGCCTCCAGTTCCTGGAGCACGGCCAGCTTCTCTTTGGCAGCGCCCAGTGCCGCCTGCGCGGCTTCGGCCCGTTCAACTGAAGTCGCCATCCGTTCCTGCGCTCGGTCCTTCTCCGTCCTGGCCGCATCGCGGTCGTCCAGCGAACGATGCATCAGGGCTACGGCCAGTTCCTGGCTCTGCCGCCATTTGGCATCCAGCCCGAGGAAACGGGAGAGGGCTCCCGGCTGCAGGGCGGTATTTCCGTCGATCAGGCGCCGCGCGTCGGCGATGGCGGCTTCTGCACGGGAAAGCGCTGTTTCCGCCCGCTCTCGCGTCTCGGTGGCCGCGGCGCTGTCCCGGACCGCCGCGTCACAGGCAACGTGCGCATCCTCCACGGCCTGCTGGGCGGCGGCCCCGGAAGCGATGGCCGTCCGGATCTGTTCGCGTAGGGCCTGCATGCGGGCGACCACGGCCCGTTTCTCCCGATAGTCGAAACAAGCCTGGCGCCAGCGCTCACGGGCGGCGGCCTGCGTCGGCGGTTGCTCCGCCTCCACGATCTTGGGCGGCTGCCGGCCTGCCCGGTCTTTGCCTACCCGGCCGGTCACTGCGGCAAGGTACTTCTCCAGGCCCCATTCGGCATGCCACCAGGCATCCTCGACAAACTCGGTACGATTGGCCTTGTTGCCGAGGACGGCGGCAATGAGGCCCCAGCAGCTGCCTTCCTTGTCCTGGACTAGGTCCGCAGTGCCAGCGAAATGCCGGCCGGGGAAATCCGACGCCACGGCTGTAAGTAGCGGCAGTTCGGCGCTGACATTGGCCACCGCGGCATTGTTGGATGACGCAACGACGATGCCGTATCCTCGCAGCCGCGTGTCCAGCCGGTAGAGCGTGGTTCGTTG
>CALRNG020000302.1:0-5185 GCA_943369495.1 Rhizobium sp. Q54 | reverse complement strand
CGAGAACATGCTGCGCTATTACATTCCCGAGGTTGTCGAAGTGCAGCAGATCCGCTAAGGTGCAAATCCCGACCCCTGAATTGCGCCTCAATTCGGTCGCAATGGGTTGGGATAACATGTGTGTACAGATGGCGTGCCGGGGGGTTGGGGCCCCTTCGCGGGGGAATTAGACCCCACCGGCATGACACCCTGACAGCGGTAAAACCCAGGAAGGGGCCGCAGCGGGGATTGCCTCTGACACTGCTGGGCCGGCCATATTCAGGGCCAAGGGCCAAAGTGCGGAGTTTACTCCGGCAAAATGACGGACGCGCGCCACACTGACGTGGCGGCGATACCCGTCCTTTCGGCTTGGACTGTAAGGGATTGAAAAAACATGCTGACAGACGCGAACGAGGGCTTTGACAGCCCCCGCGGTACGGCTGCCCGCATATGGGGCATGTCGGCCCTGTTTCTGCTGCTCACCGTCTTCCTGCCTTCCACCATGTTCATCAGCGCCTCCAGCCGGTCGCTGGACCGGACGGCGCGGGAATTCCTGCTGCCGGTTCTGCGTCCTGATCCCGGCTTCACGGTGGAGATGGCAGCGGCCACGACGCGCCATGATCCATCCTTCAAGCTGGACGCCAAGGCGACGCTTGACCTGTTCCACTCCCGCGAATACCGGATCGAAGCGGTCCGCAGCGGGGAGACGGCAGTGCCGCGCCTGGTGCTGACCGATCTGCCGACCGGTATCACGGCGCTGGAGAACAGCGACGACCGCAAGGCCCTGTTTGTGAAGACGCTGCTGCCGCTTATCCTCATGGCCAATGAACGGATCGAACAGGACCGCGACCGCCTGCGCCGGCTGCATGCCGTCAAGCAGGGCGGACAGGTTCTGGCACCACAGGATCGGCGCTGGCTGGCCCAGCTGGCCAACCAGTACGGCCTGACCGCTGATGGCGAGATCAACACCAAGGCGCTGTTGCAGCGTGTGGATCTGGTCCCCGTGTCCCTGGCCCTGGCCCAGGCGGCGGAAGAAAGCGGCTGGGGCACCTCACGCTTCGCCCAGAAGGGCAATGCGCTTTATGGCCAGCTGACCTTCAAGGCGGAGGATGACGGGATCGTTCCCCGCAACCGCCGCCAGGGTGAGACCCACCGTTTCAGGTCCTTCGATGACCCGAAGGGCAGCGTGGAAAGTTATATCCACAATCTCAACACCCACCGCGCCTATGCCCAGTTCCGGCAGATACGGGCCAGCCTGCGTACCCAGGACAAGCCCATTGACGGTCTGATGCTGGTCAATGCGCTGGGCGCCTATTCAGAGCGGGGTGAGGATTATGTCCGCACCATCCGCTCCCTGATCCGCGTCAATTCTCTGTCAGACTTTGACCGGGCGGTGCTGAGCGAGGATCAGATGGAGGAAGTGATGGGTCCCCGCACGCGGGCCGAAATGGCCCGCGACCATGGCGTGGTGCCAGCCAGCCTGCGGCGGTAATCCCCTTTCGTCCCGTCCTATAGCGTCTTGTGGCTTGCCACTCCTGCTGTGATGGCCGATATCACGGGGCATGAGTGGCCCACATGCCAAGGATGGGACGAATGAGCAACCCGCTTTCCGATGCTGCGCTGGATCAGCTGTTCCGCACGGCCCGCACCTATAACGGCTTCACCGACAAGCCTGTCACCACCGAGACGCTGCGCCAGGTGCATGATCTGCTGCGCTGGGGTCCCACCAGCGCCAATTGCTGCCCGCTGCGCATTGTCTTCGTAACGACGGCGGAGGCCAAGGAGCGGCTGCGCCCGGCCCTGTCGGCCGGCAATCTGGTCAAGACCATGTCGGCCCCGGTGACCGCCATCCTGGCCTATGACACACAGTTCGCCGAGCATCTGCCGCGCCTGTTCCCGCATGTCGATGCCCGGCCCTGGTTCGCCAAGCCTGACGTGGCGTTTGAGACGGCCTTCCGGAACAGCACGCTGCAGGCCGCGTATTTCATGCTGGCGGCACGGGCCGTGGGTCTGGATTGCGGTCCGATGTCGGGCTTTGACCAGGGCAAGGTCAACGCTGAATTCTTCGCCGATGGCCGCTTCAAGGCCAATTTCATCTGCAATCTGGGCTATGGCGACCCCAGCACCCTGTTCGAGCGCAGCCCGCGCTTTGATTTCGAGGATGTTTGCCAGGTGATCTGATACCAATCTCCCTTGATCGTGACCGATCAAGGGAGATTTCATGTTCCCTCAGTCGCCGGGCGGGCGCATCCGCGCCCTTGGCTTACGGCGTACGAGCGCCGGGCCGCCAGTCGGCGGCCTCCAATCTGCCAAAGGTCAAGCCTTCGGCAGATTGGTATGATCGCCACACGCGCAGCAGAACGACAAAACCCCGTCAGCCCCCTGAGGCTGACGGGGTTTTTCATGCCCGACTGCTATGGTTGATCACTCGTCGGTGTTTAGCCGTTCGCGCAGCTGCTTGCCGGTCTTGAAGAAGGGGATAACCTTCTCATCGACATCCACGCTTTCGCCCGTGCGCGGGTTGCGGCCCGTTCTTGCATCGCGGCGCTTCACGGAGAAGGCCCCGAAACCGCGCAGTTCGACCCGGTCGCCCCGGGCCAGCGCCTCTGTGATCTCATCAAAGATCGTGGTGACGATCTTCTCCACGTCGCGCTGATAGAGATGTGGATTACGTTCGGCCAGTCGCTGGATCAGTTCCGACTTGGTCATGCCTGTCTATCCCCCCTGGGACGTGGAGCCTTCCGGGACCCGACCTTCACCGACCTGCGGACGGTGGTGCCGAAGGTCCGGGTCCATGGCCACCTTGTTTACCAAGGAAGATTGCCCCAGCCGGCCCGGTCGCGCAAGGGTAAGTCTTTCTGCGCAAACAGTTTTCCTCCGGATTCCCTATGACTTTGGACAGAGATGGCATGGAAGCCATGTCCCAAGGCCGGGTTGCGGAGCCGAAAGCGTTGGCCAATATCTTCAACGATATCGGTATCATCACGATGCCTGCCGCCGGGGACGACCCCAGGAGGCTTTGTAATGATGGTGGGGACGGCCCTTCCGCGATGGAGAATGCTCCATGGCTTGGGTCTATCTCTTGTCCGCCGGCCTGTTTGAGATCGGCTTTGCCATCGGCCTGAAGGCCAGCGACGGGTTTTCCCGTCCGCTGCCCACCCTTTGCACCCTGGTCTGCTTAGGCATCAGCCTGTGGCTGCTGGCGCTGGCCATGCGCGGCCTGCCGCTGGGCACCGCCTATGCCGTCTGGACGGGGATCGGCAGCGCCGGGGCGGTGCTGGCCGGCATGGTGATGGCGCGCGACGGGATCGATCCCGGCCGCATCCTGTGTGTGCTGCTGATCCTGGCAGGCGTTACCGGTCTGAAATTCCTGGAGAAATAGGCGCATGGGCACCGCAGCGGCAGTCGCCGCCGGAGCGGTTTTCCTGTCAAAGGAAGCCACTCTAGCCCGTCAGGCCCCAATATTGGCGCATCAGCACTTTGAACTCGCTCAGCAGCCGGGCCTTCACCTCCTGGTCCTCGGCGGCGGGGGCGAACCGGCTGCTGGCGAGCGCCTGCAGGAACTGCCAGGCCAGGTGCCGGCCCATCTCAAACTTCACAGGATCGGCGACCAGGAAGGAGCCATAGAGGTCCTTCGCCGACTGCTCCCACCGGGCCGCGAAGGCGGCCTTGGCCGGGCCCATGATGGCGGCAAGCTCGGCATCGGTTCTGGCGGCGGCCTCCAGCTCCTTCCAGGCGGTCCAGAGCGGGCTGTGCGCGGCATGCCACAGTGCATCAATGCCCTGGTCCAGCCCTTCCCGCCCCTCATGCGCGGCATTGACTGTCGCGGCCAGATAGTCGGCTGTGAAATGCTGAATGATGTGGTCAACGGTGGCACGGAGCACTTCGGGTGTTGTGGGGAAGTAGTATTGCACCGCACCGCGCGTTACCCGTGCCTGCTTGGCGATCTCCGACGTTGTGGTGCGATGGTAGCCGATTTCCAGAAAACAACGGATGGCCGCCTCAATGATCCGCTGATGCGTGGCGATGCTTTTGGGCGTCTGCCTGATACGGGACCCTGACGCGTCATTGTCCAAACTCTTGGCGACCGTTGTCGTCATCGACATCGTCTCGTTCCAGAAACCATGGTTATTGGTTAACGCCCTTTTAACCCTATATCGGGGCGAGCGTTTATCTAGAGCGAATGGGGGTACCTATGCAATATGGCAATGCGCCGGTCTGACCCGAGAGGGGCGAAGAACAAATTGAACAAGGGCGCCTTCGCGCTCGACACCCCGCCCCTGCCTGCGCTATGGGAAGCGCGGTTGACCCCAGCAAGCGAGCCTTCTGCCCGTGACGCCGCGCCAACAGGCCCTGGACTATCTGCGCCGTCTCGGTGAGGCGGAGGATGAAGATATTGATGTGGCGGAAGCGGCCCTGGCGCTGGCTGTTCTGGACCGTCCCATCGATCTGGCCCCTTACCGCGCGCATCTGGCGCAGATGGCGGCTGACCTGGGCGCGATGATGCGCCATGGGCATGATGGTCTGGCGGACCGGGTGGCCGCGCTTGGTCGGCTGTTGGAACAGAATGGCTATGCCGGTGACAGCGAAACCTATGAGGATTTGCAGAACGCCAACCTGATCCGCGTCATCGATCGGCGCCGGGGCCTGCCGGTTTCGCTGGGTATTCTGCTGATGTCGGCGGCGCGCGCGCAGGGTTGGGATATGCTGGGCCTGAACTTCCCCGGCCATTTCCTGCTGCGGCTGGATCATGGCGGCGGGCGGCAGATCCTTGACCCGTTCGATGGCGCCGCACCGCGCGGACCCCGCGAACTGCGCGATATGCTGAAGCAGACGGCGGGGCTGGAGTCCGAACTGACGCCTGACCATTATGCGCCGGTCTCCAACCGGGAGGTTCTGCTGCGCCTGCAGAACAATCTGAAGCTCCGCCACCTGTCGACCGATCAGCCCGACAAGGCATTGGCCGTTGTTGAGGACATGTTGCTGTTCGCGCCCCAGCATATTGGCCTGTGGCGGGAATCCGGCCTGTTGAACGCCCATCTGGGCAAGCTGACCGCTGGCATCCAGGCCTTTGAGAATTTCCTGCGCATTGGGGAGGCGCGCGGCGCCTCGCCCCAGCTGCTGGACCATACGCGCAGCCTGCTGCGGCAGCTGCGGGGTAGGCTTAACTGAAGCCTGTTATAACAGGCTTCAGTTAAGCCTACCC
>CALRNG020000301.1:0-5201 GCA_943369495.1 Rhizobium sp. Q54 | reverse complement strand
CATCGCCGGGACGGGTACCGTCCGGTCTCTGTTCTGCCTGAACCTGCCATCGGACACGTCACCCCGGCTCTGGGAGCCATGATAACAACTCAGTGGCACCAGAGCGTGCCGTCCAAACCGGGGTGACAGCATTGAACTGAATTGGCCATGGCGGCGGCGCGGGCGCGGTAAAGGTCCAAGGCCCGTTGCCGCATATCCCGCGTGTCGGTTTCGGCAGGACCACCGGGCACGGGCGCGTCAGGCGGGGCCTGTTGTTTCAGCTTGGCCTCCATTTCCTTCTGACGGGCCAACGCCTCTTCATAGTCGGCGGTCCCGCAATCCTGGTTCTGATACAGCTTGCCGCAGCTTTCCTGCGCCTGGGCCGGACCGGTAGTCAGCAGCAGCAGGACGGTGACCGCCATCAGCGCCTTAGGATTTCGGGACGACACGGGCGTTCTCCAGGTGGAAATAGATACCATTCACATCCTCCGCCGACAGGCGCAGGGTGCCTTCCAGCGTCACCTGATCCAGTGTCGCCGTCACCGGCTCCGCAGCACTGACCTGGATCAGGTCGGCGGGCCCTGGCGGCGGGCAGAAGGGACAGGTGGGCGCTAGGGAGGAAAGCAGGAAGGACCGGCTGGTCTCTCCCGTGTCCAGCGGCAGGAAGAAGCCGGCCACCGTGAAGCGCTGACCGTCCAGGGATTTGACCCCGGGCCCGAAGACCGCGACAAGCCGGTTCACCTCCTGAACCTGCTTCTGCGTTTCCTTTGTATCGGCCAGCTTGTCCCAGCCCAAGGTGGCACGGGGGACAGCGCGCGGATCATGCGGCACCGCCTGCGACGCCAGGGCCGGGTCCTGCACCTGTTTGAAGGCCAGGGCGGGCATCGCACCACCCAGCATAGCCAGCAGCAGGGCAATCTTCACGGTCTTCATCACCCCTACCCCTTGGCCAGAAGCCGGCTGACATCCGTGCGGTAAGCCCGGATGGCCGGCACGGCGGCGGCCAGCAGCGCCACAAGCAACGATAAACCCAATAGCCACGCCTCCCCCACCACGAATTGCCCCGCCGACAATCCCAGATCCCGGGCGCGGGCGGAAAAGGCGGACAGGGCCGCCACGCCGGCATGGGCCAGGGCGATGCCCAACACGGCCCCGCCCAGCGCCACCAGCATCGCCTCCGTCAGGATCTGTCCCATGATCCTGCCCCGACCCGCCCCCAGCGCCCGCATCACTGCCAGATCATATTCGCGCTCCTGCAAGGCATTGGCGAGGGCCACGAAGGTGGAAAGGCCCGCCGCCAGCACCAGGACCAGACCCAGCAGCCGCATGGCGTCCAGCCCGATCCCCATCAGCGCGCGCAGGCGCAGCATCTCCGCCGCCGGGCTGGCCGCCTGCATGTCGGTCTGGCTGTTGATCTCCCGCGGCAGGCGGGCAGCGGCCAGCGGCGTGGCATAGCGGACCAGGATGGCTGTCACTTCCCGATCATCACTGGCATCTGGGCCGGCGGCCACATCTTCATGGTCGTGTTCATGATCGTGATCGTGCCCCTCGTCGGCCCCGTGATCATGGGCCTTGCCATTGGCATGGTTTTCTGAGGTGGGCTGGGCCTTGTCCTCATGGTGATGGTGGTCATGGACCGCCCAGACACTGGACACAGGCGTCAGAACCAGACGGTCCAGCACCGTGCCCGTGCGCGCCAGAATACCGACAACGCGGTAGGGCGTGTCGGCATGGGCATCGCCCCCGGCCGTCAAACCATGGCTGCCGACAAGCGCACTGTCCAGGCCAAGACCGGATGAAGCCGCGACCTCCGCCCCCAACACGGCCTCCATCGGGGCTTCGAACATCCGGCCTGTGGCCAGCCGTCCGCCATAATGGTCGATATAGGCAGGTTCCGTGCCCAGGATGCGGTAGGTACCAAAACTGTCCCCCATGGCCACGGGAATGGCCTGTTTGACCATCTTGTTACGCCGTAAATCCTCCAGGGCGGCCAGCGGCACATTGCCGGTGGGCACATCCACCTGCATCACAGCCGACAAGACCAGCTGCAGGGGGCTGCCCTTGGCCCCCACAACCATGTCGATGCCCGCGACATCGCGCGACAGCCGGTTCTCCAGCCCGCGTTCCAACAGCAGCAGAAAGGCGACTAACGCTACGCCCAGCGCCAGCAGCAGCAGGTTCAGTCCCGTCGTCAGCGGCCGGCGGCGCAGATAGGCAAGGCTCAGCCCCAGCATATTCATGCTACCCGCTCCATCGGCTTCACCAGTTCCAGCAAAACCGGCAACCGGGACATCAGTCGCCGATCATGCGTGGCCACCAGCAGCGTGGCCTGGCTCAATTCTGCCTGTTCCAGCAGCAGGTCGATGACGCCATCGCAATTGGCATCATCCAGCGCACTGGTCGGCTCATCCGCCAGCAACAGCGCCGGCTGGTTGACCAACGCCCGGGCCACGGCCACACGCTGTCGTTCGCCCTGTGATAAGTCGGAGGGCACAGCACCCGCACGATCGGCCAGCCCGACGCGCGCCAGCAACTCCTTCAGCCCCTTCTCATCCGGTGCCTTACCGGCCAGCCGCCGGGCCAGCCGCAGATTGTCAGCGACGCTGACAGCATGGATCAGGTGCAGTTGCTGAAAGACGATCCCGACATGATCGGCGCGCAACCGGTCCCGCCCCGCATCGCCAATGGCGCGCAGATCATGCCCCAGCAGCGACAGGCGTCCCTGATCTGGCACCAGCAGACCCGCCAGCGCATGCAGCAGTGTCGTCTTGCCGCTGCCGCTGGGGCCTAACAAAAGGCCGTGCCGGCCCGGCGGCAGGCTCAAACGCTCCACAGACAAAATGGGCTTCCCACCGGCATGGTGGACCACGTCATCCAGGTCAATCAGATTGGCAACGGGCATCGCGGGTCACGCTTCAAACAGGAATTATATACGATATAACATCACTATCGTGCAGGATGCACCTGTCGAACAATGAATTCGCTGTCACCTTATACCATTCCGCCTTGACACTGACCGATGGTCAGTGTCAAGGCAGTCGCCGGGCGCTGCCATCCGGCTGCTTGGCTTCACGGCGCATGGCGCCGGGCTGGCAGTCGCCAGCCTCCAATCCGCCAAAGGTCAAACCTTCGGCGGATTGGTATTACACCACGCGGTCTGTCGGCACGGACGGGCCATCACCGGGACCGATAGGGATCGGTCCTTGGCAGGCCGGCCCGTCGCCGCAAGGCGCGGCTGGTAATGAAATCGCGCAAAGCCCGGGGGATGGCGTCCTGGCGTGTCCAGCGGATGGTCAACCGGGCCTGACGGCATTCCCAGGCCAGTTCCCGGCCATTCTCATACCGATGCTGTTCATATTCGGTCATCGCATCCAGCGCGGCATAGTCAAACGGCTTGCCCGACATGGCCTCCACAAAACCGGTATGGAAGGCGTGATGACAAACCGCATGGCGGGCAGACCGCCAGGAACAGGCGCCGTGGATCGTATCGTTCGGGACCATCAGTCAAACATCGCATTAAGTGATGTTATAACGTTTATCTCCAAACAGATCGGGGATCAAGAGGGTTGGGCCGCTTTCGGGATGCGCATGGGCCGAACCGTTCGAATTCTGAGAACTGGTCACCTGTGAGCGGACAGTTTGATAAGCTTGGAGCGATATTCAGCTGACCTCCAGGCGAAGGTGGCTCTGGAGGCGATCGGGGGCGAGTTGACGATGGCCTGGCGGTCGCTGAAATACGACTACGTCTATCTCCATGCCTCCGAGACCGGCAGCGAGGCCAGGGCCGGATCGGTCGCTGGATCGATTATACCAGCGGCTTGAAATACCGACTCATCGGCATTTCAAGCTTCGGCGGCATGGGCCGCCGCCACGCCAGTCGGCGCGGATACTACCGGTCAAGAATTTTGACCGTTAGTATTACTCCAATACCCAACCGCCCTCATTCCGCGCTCGGGGGCCGAACACTGGACGAGGCATAGTGGCAAAAGGCGGACAGGCTGTGTTTGGCGGCGTGAACTGAACAGGGCCAGGCTTGACGCTGAGCAAAAAATGTCCAACCAAACAGGGCCACCTCTGCACGTTCCCTTCGGTCACGACGATCAGCGGGAATTCCAGCGTTACATCATCGACCGATACCGTCCTACCGGGGGCTGACGGCAGGCTTCTGAAAAGCGTTTTTCGGCTGGTCGGCGAAATAGTGTCGCGCGTCCAACAGAAACTCCAGGGCCAGTCGCGGTGGCGCCACCATGGCGGACGTCACAAAGGCGTATTCATGGCGAAGGTCGGGTCGGAAGGGCCGCATCAGCAGCCTGTCGCCCAGATAGGAGCGGGCCAGCATTTCATTGACAATGGCCACGCCAATACCGCGCGCGGCTAGTGCACAGGCCGATCCGATCGTGTGGGTTTCCACCCGCACCTCCGGGCGCACGCCCGCCTTGGCAAAGGCAGCGTCGATATGGGATCGCGACAGCCGGCCCAAGCCCAGCAGCACCAACGGCACCCCTTTCAGCGCCAGCGGATCCAAGCAGGTGCGGGCCGCCAGAGGGTGGTCACAGGGAAGCACACAGACGGTGCCGCTGCTGACCACCGGTACGGATGTCAGATCGGGCCGGTCCAGCGGCAATTTCAGGAAGCCACCATCGACCGCACGGGTGGCGATGAGAGTCTTTGCGGCTTCAACGCTGCGGCTATCGATGGTCAGATGCACCTTCGGGAACCGGGACAGGAACCGGTCGATAATGTCGGGCAGGACGCCTTCGGCAAAGCTGGGCGGGGCCACCAGTCGCAGCTGGCCCACCTGGAATTCCGCGATATCACGCGCCAGCGCCCGCACCCGCTCCATATTGCTGAGTGCGAGGTCCACTTCATCGAACAGCAGCAGGCCATCCGGTGTCGGCACCAGCCGGCCTTTCTCCCGGTAGAACAGGTCGAAGCCGATCGTCTCCTCAAACTGAGCCAGCAGGCGGCTGACGGCGGGCTGGGTCAGGCCCATGTCGGCCGCCGCCGCCGTGACCGATCCGGTCTTCACAATGGCGTGGAAGGCGCGCAGGGCCCGCAGGCCGAAATCGGGACCATCCGTGCTCATGCCCCGGCCCCCGCGTCAGACATCGTCAAGCAGGATCGGCAGCAGGATGTGGGACGGGTGCAGCGGCCCCATATGCAGGGTATTGTGCGCGATGACAGGGGGGCCTGGGTCCTGGCCCGCCGGCGCGCCTGTGCCG
>CALRNG020000300.1:0-5255 GCA_943369495.1 Rhizobium sp. Q54 | reverse complement strand
GCCATGAAGATCGAGGGTCCTTCCTCCTCCCGTCCCGGTCAGGTGAAAAAAGCCACGCGCAGCGGCGGGGCAGAGTTCGCGCGTCATATCCAGGGCGGGGACGAGGATGATGGCGTCTCGCGGTCGTCAGGCCCGCAGGGACTGTCGGGCATCAACCCGCTATTCGCCTTGCAGGAGGTCGATGACGCCCTGTCCGGCAAGAAGCGCAAGGCGCAGGCCCGGGGCGAGGATATTTTGGACCGGCTGGATGAAATCCGTCTGGGTCTGCTGATGGGCACCATTCCGCTGGAAAAGCTGCATGAATTGACGCGGGTGCTTCAGAACCGCATCGGCGAACTGGATGACCCGGAGCTGCAGCAGGTATTGGACGAGATTGACCTGCGCGCCCAGGTGGAGATCGCGAAGCTGACCCCGCAGGGGTGAGCGCGCACGCACACATCCGCATGCCGGATCGGGCTGCCTTCCCAGTAAATTGTTTGGTTTCAGCGCATTAGAAGTTTTGCGTCGATGTTGTTCGCCTGTTGCGGGCCGGGCCGTGTCTCCCTATACTCCGCGCCGTTTCCAGGCCCAGGATCGGACCAGTCAGATGTCGTCTAATACGTTGCCTCTGCTCCCCGCCGATTACCGCCCGTCGGAGGACGAGGAATATATGAACCCGCTGATGCGGGCCTTCTTCCGGCATAAACTGTTGCAATGGCGCGCCGAGCTGCTGCGCGAAAGCAGCGAGACGTTGAACAGCCTGCATGAGGATGGTGGGTTGCAGGAACCCGACATCGCTGACCGTGCAACGCTGGAGACGGATCGCGCCTTGGAACTGCGCACCCGTGACCGGGAACGCAAACTGATCTCCAAGATCGACAGCGCCCTGCAGCGCATCCATGAAGGCGAATATGGCTATTGCGAAGAGACGGGGGAGCCGATCGGCGTCCGCCGTCTGGAAGCCCGCCCCATCGCCACCATGAGCCTGGAAGCCCAGGAACGGCATGAGCGCATGGAGCGCACGCACCGCGACGATTGAGCGGTACGGCATTGGTGGATTGAAAGGCCGGCGGGGGTGATCCGCCGGCCTTTTTTCATGGCCCGGCCGCCGCTTCGTTGAGCAACGACCATAGTCATGCTTTCAATCATCCCAAGTTAGCGCTATCAAGTTCAGTGCGATCAATTGGTAAGGCCAATAACGATTCCGATTGGTAACGGATGCCTTGGCTTCAGGCGATTGGGTCACAGAATGACCATGCATGCTCCGCGAAATTGGAATTACCAATTTTGTTGAATTCCCATACCCGAATGGTGTTCAATCAAACCGGATATAGACCGACCCACCCCCTTTTCCGGGCGGCCAGGGCCGGCAGCAGGGAATTGCACCATGTTGATGACACAGACCATGCGCTGGTTCGGCCCCAACGATCCGGTGCGGCTGATGGATATCCGCCAGGCCGGTGCCACCGGCATCGTCACGGCCCTGCATGAACTGCCCAACGGTGCCGTCTGGACCGTCGATGCCATCCAGGCCCGCAAGCAGATGATTGAGGCGGCTTGCCTGACCTGGGATGTGGTGGAAAGCGTTCCCGTGCATGAAGGGATCAAGACGGCCAGCGCCGACCGGGACCGGCTGATCGATGCGTACCGTCAGAGCCTGCGCAATCTGGGCGCCTGTGGCGTGCGGGTCGTGACCTATAACTTCATGCCGCTGCTGGACTGGACCCGCACCGACCTGTCCTTTGCCATGCCCGACGGGGCGCTGGCCCTGCGCTTCGACTGGGATGCTGTCGCGGCCTATGATCAGTATGTTCTGGAACGGCCGGGGGCGGAGGCGGACTATGCCCCCGATGTCCGCGCCCGGGCCCGCGCGCTGTTTGACGGAATGTCGGCGGCGGATCGCCGCGCGCTGGAACGCACCATCATTGCCGGATTGCCGGGCAGCGAGGAAAGCTTCACCTCCGCGCAGTTCCTGGACGCCATCGCCACCTATCGCGATGTCGGGGCAGAGACGCTGCGCCGCAACCATCTGCGCTTCCTGGAGGAAGTGTGCCCCGCCGCAGAAGAGGCGGGGGTGCAACTGGTGGTTCATCCCGATGATCCGCCTTTCCCGATCTTCGGCCTGCCGCGCGTGGTCAGCACGGAGGCGGATGTGGCCACCCTGTTCCGGCAGGTGCCCAGTGCCGCCAACGGCCTGTGCTTCTGCGCCGGGTCCTTTGGTGCGCGCGCCGACAATGACCTTCCCGGCATCATCCGCCGCCTGGGCGACCGCATCGGGTTCGTGCATCTGCGCTCCGTCCAGCGGGAGGCCGATGGCAAATCCTTCCATGAGGCCGCCCATCTGGAAGGCAATGCCGGCATGGCCGACATTGTGGCGGCCCTGTGCGACGTGTCGGATGCGCAGCGCCGCAGCATCCCCATGCGCCCCGACCATGGTCACCAGATGCTGGACGATTTGAACAAGGTCACCAACCCCGGCTATTCCCTGCTGGGCCGCATGCGCGGTCTGGCCGAATTGCGCGGGCTGGAACGGGGCATTCGCCACGCGCGGGGGTAAAAAGCCCCTCAACACAGCTGGCAGATGTCCTTCACATCCATGTCGTTGTAATCCAGGTTCTCCCCCGCCATGGCCCAGATGAAGCTGTAGGCGCGGGTGCCGCATCCCATATGCACCGACCAGGGCGGGGAGATCACCACCTCTTCATTGCCCATTACCATGTGCCGCAACTGGTCGGGGTGGCCCATATAGTGGAAGACGCGGTCATCCGCGCCCAGATCGAAATAGAGATAGATCTCTGACCGCCGCTCATGCACATGCGGCGGCATGGTGTTCCAGACGCTGCCGGGTTCCAGGATCGTCATGCCCATGCAGAGCGAGGCGCTGGCGCAGGTATGGGGCAGGATCAGCTGAAAGATGCTGCGGTCATTGCCGGTTTCCACGGACCCACGCCGCATCGGCGTGATGTCGGCCAGGCTGAGCTTGCGCAGGGCGCAGGCCCGATGCGCCGGCACGCTCAACAGGTAATACCGCGCCCCATCCCCCTCAAACCGCACCTCGCCGCTGCCCATGGGGATGTACAGCGCGTCGCGCGGATCCATCTCAAACCGCTGGCCATCAACCGTGATGCTGCCAGCCCCGGCCCCGATATTCGCCACCCCCATTTCCCGCCGCGACAGCAGCGGCTGACCCGCCGAACTTTCGGGTTCACCATGCGGGGGCAGGGTCAGGGGCTGACCGGCGGGCACGGCACCGCCGATGATGAACCGCTCCCCATGGGAGTAATTCAGCACCAGCTCCCCGGCCCGGAACAGGCCGGTGACCAGATAGCGGTCGCGCAAGTCCCCGTTCGACGCCCCCGCCATCATGGCGGGATGCGTCGCGGGAAAGGTCTTTTCGAACAAGCTTGCCTCCGCTTTGCAGCGTGTGGAGCGGCCTCAGAGCTTCGCGATGGCGGATGCCGCCAGCAGGAAGGCGCCGACGCCGTAATATTGCGTATCCTGGGGTTCCACCTGTTCCGGCCGGTCGCTGACCTGCTGCACCCAACCCAGACGCCCGTCGGGCTGGAGGGAGCGGACCAGCGCGTCCCAGCCGCGCCGTGCCACAGGTTCATAGGCGGCGCGGTCCAGCAGACCGGCACTGATCCCCCAGGCGATGGCATGGGTGTAGAAGGCGGTACCGCTGCTTTCCGGCGGTGAATTTTCCGGGGCCAGCAGCGAGGGCGGCCAATATCCGTCCGGCTTCTGCGTGGCCTTGATCTTGGCGGCCATTTCCTTGAACAGCCCCTCCATCCGCAGCCGGTCCGGGCTGCCCGGTTCCAGCAGCGGGATTGTCCGGGCGATGCCCGACAGGACCCAGCCATTGCCCCGGCTCCAGAACATCTTGCGCTGCTTGTCATCGCGGCGTTCGAAGAAGCGGCTGTCGCGGTAATAGAGGCTTTCGGCGGGGTCATAGAGGAAGTCGGTGGTGGCCCAGAATTCGGCCAGCGCGAAATCGCGATACCGGTTGTCGCCCGTCTGCCGCGACATTTCGATAAAGGCCGGCGGCGACATGAACAGCGCATCGCACCAGCACCAGCGCTTCAGGCATTCGGCGTCATTGTAACCCGTGGGCGGCACATAGAAGGCCAGATTGACCCGGACGGGATTGGCCAGCACGAAGTCGAAGATTTTGCGCGCCGGATTGATCACCGCCGGGTTCGCGCCATGCTTGGCGGCCCAGAGATAGGTCTGCCCGATCGTGTGGTCATCGGCATGGTAGGGGCGGTCGGCCAGCGTCCAGCCATTCCGGGCCCCCATCTCCATGATGGCCTTGGCAATGTCGGGCGGGGCGCCGGCATCGGCCAGTTCCGTCATCCCCACCCAGAACACCGCCTGTTCCCAGCCGCGTGGATTGCGTGTGCCGCCGGTGGCGCGGGGGATATGGCTGGTGTCGGTCATGCGCGCCAGCTGCCACCGCGCCAGCTTCACCGCGCTGTCGATGGCCGCCTTCGCCGCCGGTGCCGGGGATGCTGCCCTGGGCGTTTCTTGCGCCGGCGCGGTCACGGGCAGGGCGGCCAGAAGCGGGGCCAGGACCAGAAGGGCGAGGGTGCGCGGCGTCTTCATGGGGCTTCCTTGGGCGATCGATGGAGAGCGGCCCCTGGCTGTATGGTGTTCTGCATGATGCCTCCCTCAACGCGGACTTTGGCCGCTTGAAAGTCATCATACAAATTCCGGGCTTGCCGTCAAGCCGGGCTGGTCAGGCCACAGCAGCAGGCGGGGTCAGCGGCCTTTGCCGCGCGCCGCCGCGCTCAACATGGAATGCCGTGTCAGGCTTTCCTGCATATGGTGGCGGGCGGCGTCACGGGCGCGGGCGGGGTCCATGCGGACGATGGCGTCCAGAATGGCCTCATGCTCCCCATGCACCTTCTCGGCATAGGCCTGGTGTGCCTCTTCCGGCTGGTCACGCAGATAGAGATTACGGGGCGGTACCAGACGCAGGCCCAGGAACTCCACAAAGCGGGCGTAATAATCATTCTGCGTGGCCCGCGCGATGGCCATGTGAAAGGCCGTATCGGCCTTGGCGGCGGCGACCGGATCGCCGCGCAGATCGCGCATGGCCTGCAGCGCATCCTGGATGGCGCCGATATCGGCGGTGGTGCGGCGGGCCGCGGCCAGTCCCGCCATCTCCGTCTCCACGCCCAGGCGCATTTCCAGCAGCTTCACGATATCGGCCAGTTCGTTCAGCTCATCCTTGGTGATCTGAAAGGCGCGGTATTCGGCGGTGTCGGCCACATACA
>CALRNG020000299.1:0-5299 GCA_943369495.1 Rhizobium sp. Q54 | reverse complement strand
AGCCTATCACCAGCTTCGGGTGATTTTTGTCTAAACTCTGTGGTATCATACCGTCAATATCGTGATTTTCTTCTACACAGGCCGTATATCGGAGAAGATTTTGGATCAGATCGACCGCAAGATCCTCGCCACCCTGCAATCGGACGCCTCCGGCTCGGTCGCCGAAATCGCCGAACGGGCGGGCGTGTCGCAGACCCCTGCCTGGCGGCGGATCAAACGGCTGGAGGACGAAGGCGTGATCCGCAAGCGCGTGGCCCTGCTGGACCCCACCAAGCTGAACCTGGGCCTGACCGGCTTCATCCTGATCCGCACCGCCACCCATTCAGAGGAATGGCTGCAGAAATTCGCCGACGGGGTCAGCCGTATTCCCGAAGTGATCGAACTTCACCGTATGTCGGGCGACATCGACTATCTGGTGAAGTTCATGGTGGACAGCATCGCCGGCTACGATGCGCTGTACAAACGCCTGATCAAGGTCGCCAACCTGTCGGATGTGTCTGCCGGCTTCTCCATGGAATGCCTGAAATACACGACCGAACTGCCGTTAGACTATGCGAAGGGGTGAGTTGTTGTTCCCTCAATCGCCGGGCGGCGGCATCCGCCGCCTTGGCTTGCGGCGCACGAGCGCAGGGCCGGCCGTCGCCGGCCTCCAGCGGCATGAGTCAGAAACTCATGCCGCTGGTATCACCCCTTCGCCGCCATCGCCCGGCCCACCTTGCTGCCATTGGGCCGGTTCAACTCACCGCTGATCCAATTGCCAATGGCGGCCAGCGCGTCCAGGTCCACGCCCGTGGACAGGCCCATGCCGTTCAGCATGTACAGCACATCTTCCGTCGCGACATTGCCCGACGCCCCCTTGGCATAGGGGCAGCCGCCCAGACCCGCCACGGCGCCGTCAAACACCCGTGCCCCCAACTCGATACAGGCCAGGATATTGGCCAGCGCCTGACCATAGGTGTCGTGGAAATGCAGGGCGATGCGGCCCATCGGCACCTCTTCCGCCACGCGTTTCAGCATGCTGCGCGCCGCGCGCGGGTTGCCGACGCCGATCGTGTCGCCCAGGCTGACCTCGTAACAGCCCATGGCCATCAGGCTGGCCGCCACCTCGGCCACCTTGGCAGGGTCCACCGCCCCTTCATAGGGGCAGCCCAGCACGCAGGACACATAGCCCCGGACCTTGACGCCCGACAGCTTGGCCCGGTCGATGACGGGGCGGAAGCGCTCCAGGCTTTCAGCGATGCTGCAATTGATATTCTTCTGGCTGAACGCCTCCGACGCCGCCCCGAACACCGCGACCTCCGTCACACCCACGGCCAAGGCCGCCTCCAGCCCCTTCTCATTGGGGACCAGGACGGGATAGGTGACGCCGGCCTTGCGGGTGATGGCCTGCATCACTTCGGCGCTGTCGGCCATCTGCGGCACCCATTTCGGGCTGACAAAGGCACCGGCCTCCACCACCGAAAGGCCGGTCGCCGACAGGCGGTTCACCAGTTCGACCTTGGTGGCCAGCGGCACCAGGGTCTTTTCATTCTGCAGCCCGTCGCGTGGGCCCACTTCGACAAGACGGATGTCGTGCATGATCACTCAATCATCAGGATTGGGGAAGATGTGGCAGGGTCAGGTGGCCTTGGCAATCCCGCCGCCACCGCCCAACGGGCGCTGCGCCAGGATATCGTTCACCTGCGGCATCAGCCCGGCAAAGCCAGAGGTCCGGCCGATACAAAAATGATAGGATTGGGTCGCCAGGGTATTGGGCAGTTCCACCAGCTTGCCGTTGAATTCCGGTCCCGTCAGCCGCACCCGCATGGATACGGCATTGTCCACCAGCGCATCGACCCGGCCATTGGCGACCAGACGCATGGCCCCCGTCAGGTCCGCCGCCCATTGGATATCCAGACCCAGGGGCCGCAGATTGGCGTCGGCCCAGCCGGAGCCGATATAATGACCGACGCGGAAAGGTCGCAAATCCTCCAGCCGGCGCACCTGACGCAGTGCTGTCAGGCGTGGACTGTCGGCGGCGGCGATGATGCACATGGGGAAGGTGAAGACGGGGCGCGCGCTGGCAAGCACGTAGGACAAGCGTTCCGGCGTCGGCACCGTCAGGAAGCCATCGGCCTCCCCCCCGCGTACCATGGCCTGGGCCCGGGCCCACGGGAAGGCCTGATGCTCGACCTCTTGGCCCAGCTTGTCGTGCAGAATGCCGTCCGCCGCCTCCACAAACAGACCCCGCACCTTGCCGGTACTGTCCACCTGCGAAAAGGGGGCGAAGTCCCCGAAATAGACCATGCGGAAGGTCGCAGGAAGGGCAAGCGCCGGACGCCACAGTGGAAGCGTCGCGACGGCGGTCAGTCCTCTCAGGATGGTCCTTCGAGAGAACATGGCGGTTCCTCACCGTGCCTGCCTTAAACATCAACTCTAATCCCCTTTTGCCCGAAGGGAAACGAAGTTGAATGCACACTCACATGACATTTTCATGCAAGTGTGCATGTCTCGCCTACCGTCAGGCCGCCTCGAACCCGACAAGTTCAACCCCTTCGCTGACCTGGTCACCGACCTGATAGCGCAGATGCGTGACCTTGCCGTCGGCAGGCGCCTTCAGCGTATGTTCCATCTTCATGGCTTCCAGCACGATGACCGGCTGACCCTTGGTCACCGTCGCGCCCTCCTCCACCAGGATGGCGATCACCTTGCCCGGCATCGGGGCCGTCAGGCGGCCATGTCCGCCATGGTCGGCATGCTTGCCGGCATACGGGTCGACCAGCGTCAGAGTGCGGGTACCGCCGCCATGGAAAAGAATGACATGGTCGCCCCAACGGACCCAGCGTGCCGTGACCCGCGTCCCGTCCAGGACGGCCGTCAGGGTGCCATCGGTGGACAGACCGCCCGCGACCGACAGGGTTTCACCGGCGGCAGCGACAGTAAAGCCGCCGCGTTCCCAGGTGACGTCCACCTTATGGGCCGCCCCCTCCTCTCCGGCTTCCTGCCACTCAATCCGGTCGGTGGCGGGCAGGTTCAATAGGAATCCGCCAACGGCATCCCATGGATCGCTGCTGGCGGTGCGGCGGGACAGGGTCAGGCCCAGGCTGAACAGGGCCAGGGTTGCTGCGTCCGGCGCCGTGGATGCTGGCAGCAGGTCGGCCTCATACCGCTCAATGAAGCGGGTATCCAGGTCGGCGGCCAGAAAGCCTGGATGCCCCGCTACGGCAGACAGGAAGGGGACATTGGCGTTCAGGCCCGCCACTTCCGTTTCCGCCAACGCCTTTTCCAGGCGGCGCACGGCGCTGTCGCGGTCCTTGTCCCAGACGATCAGCTTGGCGATCATCGGGTCATAGAAAATGGAAATGGCATCGCCCGACCGCACGCCGGTATCGACGCGCACATGCTCGCCCTGTTCGGGAAAGCGCAGATGCGCCAGCGTGCCCGTCTGCGGCAGGAAGCCCTTGGCTGGGTCCTCGGCATACAGCCGGACCTCGATGGCGTGGCCGTTGATGGTCAGTTGATCCTGGGTCAGCGGCAAGGGTTCGCCCGCCGCCACCCGCAACTGCCATTCGACCAGGTCTTGGCCCGTGATCTTCTCCGTCACGGGATGTTCCACCTGCAGGCGGGTATTCATCTCCATGAAGTAGAAGGAGCCATCGGTATCCAGCAGGAATTCCACCGTCCCGGCCCCGACATAGAAGATGGCCTTGGCCGCCGCCACGGCGGCCTGTCCCATGCGGGCGCGGATGGCGGGGTCCATGCCGGGGGCCGGCGCTTCCTCCACCACCTTCTGGTGCCGGCGCTGGATGGAGCAGTCGCGTTCAAACAGATAGACGCAATTGCCATGGCGGTCGGCGAAGACCTGGATTTCCACATGGCGCGGACGGGCCAGATATTTCTCGATCAGCACACGATCATCGCCAAAGCTGGCCTTGGCCTCGCGCTTGGCAGACGCCAGCGCCGCCGGGAACTCCTCCGCACTGCTGGCGACCTTCATGCCCTTGCCGCCGCCACCGGCGGACGCCTTGATCAGGACCGGGAAGCCGATACGCGCGGCTTCACCTGCCAGCAGGGCGTCGTCCTGATCCTCGCCATGATAGCCCGGCACCAGCGGCACGCCGGCTTTTTCCATCAGGGCCTTGGCTTCCGACTTGCCACCCATGGCGCGGATGGCACTGGCCGGCGGGCCAATGAAGATCAAACCGGCGGCGGCCACGGCATCGGCGAATGCAGCGTTTTCCGACAGGAAACCATAGCCGGGATGGATGGCATCCGCCCCGCTGGCCTTCGCCGCCGCGATGATCTTGTCGATCACCAGATAGCTTTCACGCGCCGGGGCCGGGCCGATATGGACCGCCTGATCGGCGCTGGCCACATGCAGGGCCTTGGCGTCGGCGTCGGAATAGACGGCAACGGTGCCCAGGCCCATACGACGGGCGGTGCGCATGACGCGGGCGGCGATCTCACCGCGATTGGCGATGAGGACTTTCGAAATCCGGCTCATTTCACCCATCCCGGCTTGCGCTTGTCAAAGAAGGCGGATAGGCCCTCGCGGCCCTCATCACCCGACCGTGCATCGGCGATGCGGGCGGCGGTGTCGGCGACCATGGCGTCGGTGACGGGGCCATCAACGGTGCGGATCAAGGCCTTGGCCGCCGCCAGTGCCTGGGGTCCGGCTGCCAGCAGGTTCTCGATATGCCGTTCCACGGCAGCGTCCAGCCCGTCACTGCCCACCACCTCATGCACCAGACCCAACCGGTGCGCCTCTGCCACGCCGAACCGCTCAGCGGTTAGGAAATAGCGGCGGCTGGCCCGCGCCCCCATGGCGGCCACTACATAGGGGCCGATGGTGGCGGGGATCAAGCCCAGCCGGACCTCGGTCAAGGCGAACTGCACGGGATCAGCCGCTATTGCGATATCGCAAGCCGCGACCAGCCCCACCGCACCGGCAAAACAATGGCCATGGATCACGGCCAAGGTCGGCTTCGGCAGCTCGTTCAGGGTGCGCAGCATGGTGGCCAGACCGATGGCATCGGTCAGGTTCTCCTCCCGGCTGTAGCCGGCCATGCGGCGCATCCAGTTCAGGTCGCCACCGGCAGAAAAGCTTTTCCCCGCCCCGCGCAGGACCACCACCCGCACCGACGGGTTGGCACCCAGATCGCGGAAGATGGCGGTCAGGCCGGCAATGACCTCATCATTGAAGGCATTGTGGATTTCCGGGCGGTTCAGGGTGACGGTCGCCACCCCGCGCGCATCGATCTCGCTCAGGATCATGGTCATGACCGCCCCCATCACATCCGGAACACGCCGAACTTCGCCG
>CALRNG020000298.1:0-5339 GCA_943369495.1 Rhizobium sp. Q54 | reverse complement strand
TTCGCGATCCTCGGCCAGGTCGATGGCGTCGGGCGTGGTGCCCAGGATGGGCAGGCCCGCCTGTTCCAGCGCCTTGGCCAGCTTCAGCGGCGTCTGGCCACCGAACTGCACGATCAGGCCAACAACCTCGCCATTCTGCTTTTCCTTCTCGACCAGCTCGATCACATCCTCGGCGGTCAGGGACTCGAAATAGAGACGGTCGGCCGTGTCATAGTCGGTGGAGACGGTTTCCGGGTTGCAGTTGACCATGATCGTCTCATAGCCCGCTTCCTGCAGCGCGTAGACGGCATGGACGCAGCAATAGTCGAACTCGATGCCCTGGCCGATACGGTTGGGACCGCCGCCCAGAATGACGACCTTCTTCCTGTCCGTCGGGTCTGCCTCGCACTCCGCCGGCTCCAGGCCGTTGCCCTCGTAGGTGGAGTACATATAGGGCGTGTCGCTGGCGAACTCGGCGGCACAGGTATCGATGCGCTTGAACACCGGGCGCACATTCAGGGCGCGGCGATGGGCGGCGACGGCGGATTCGGGCTGGCCCAGCAGGCTGGCCAGACGCGCGTCGCTGAAGCCCATGGACTTGATCCGGGCCATATATTGCGCGTCGATGCCCGACAGGCCGGCTTCCTTGATGGCTGCCTCTTCCTGCACGATGGCTTCGATCTGGCGCATGAACCAGGGGTCGTACTTGCACTCTTCGTAAATCTGCTCGACCGTCCAGCCATGGCGCATGGCCTGCGCCACGATCAGCAGGCGTTCGGGCGTAGGGCGGCTCAGCATATGGCGCAGGCGGCCCTGATCGACATTGCCATTGGCATCGCGCAGGTCGATTTCGTCAAAGCCGGTCAGGCCGGTTTCCAGACCGCGCAGCGCCTTTTGCATGCTCTCCGCGAAGGTGCGGCCAATGGCCATCACCTCACCCACCGACTTCATGCTGGTGGTCAGGGTGTTGTCGGCACCGGGGAACTTCTCAAAGGCAAAGCGCGGGATCTTGGTGACGACATAGTCGATGGTCGGCTCAAAGCTGGCGGGCGTGGAGCCGGTGATGTCGTTATCCAGCTCGTCCAGCGTGTAACCGACGGCCAGCTTGGCCGCGATCTTGGCGATGGGGAAGCCGGTGGCCTTGGACGCAAGGGCCGAGGAGCGCGACACGCGGGGGTTCATCTCGATCACGACCATACGGCCCGTGTCGGGATGGATACCGAACTGCACGTTCGACCCGCCCGTATCCACACCGATCTCGCGCAGCACCGTCAGGCTGGCATTGCGCATGATCTGGTATTCTTTGTCGGTCAGCGTCAATGCGGGGGCGACCGTCATGCTGTCGCCCGTATGCACGCCCATCGCGTCGATATTCTCGATAGAGCAGATGATGATGCAGTTGTCCTTGCTGTCGCGGACAACCTCCATCTCATATTCTTTCCAGCCCAGGACCGATTCCTCGATCAGGACCTCGTTCACCGGGCTGGCGCGCAGGCCGCCGCGCACAATATCCTCAAACTCCGCCCGGTTGAAGGCGATGCCGCCGCCGGTGCCGGCCAGCGTGAAGGACGGGCGGATGATGGCGGGCAGTCCCACCACGGCCAGGGCGTCCAGCGCCTCATCGAAATTCTTGACCACGCGGGAGCGCGGGCTTTCCAGCCCGATCTTGTCCATGGCGTCGCGGAACTTCAGCCGGTCTTCGGCCTTTTCGATGACGTCGGCCTTGGCGCCGATCATCTCAATGCCCAGCCGCTCCAGCGTGCCATTATGGAACAGGGCCAGCGCAGTGTTGAGCGCCGTCTGGCCGCCCATGGTGGGTAGCAGCGCGTCGGGCCGCTCCTTCTCCAGGATCTTGGCAACAACGGCAGGCGTGATCGGCTCAATATAGGTGGCGTCGGCCAGACCGGGATCGGTCATGATGGTGGCCGGATTGGAATTGACCAGGATGACCCGGTACCCTTCTTCCTTCAGCGCCTTACAGGCCTGAACACCGGAATAGTCGAATTCGCAGGCCTGTCCGATGATGATCGGACCCGCGCCGATGATACAGATGGATTTGATGTCGGTGCGTTTCGGCATGATCAGTCGGACCGTCTATTTCGGGCGGAAAGGGCGATATGGTCGCGGCAAAACGCCCCCCGCGCCACAATGGGTGCGGGGGGCGCCCGGCTGAGGCGCCTATATAGAGGGGTCGGTCTCTGAATTGAAGTGCCGAGCTTGGGGCGCTGGGATGCGTTTGGCGGGACGCAGAAAACACGCGCGCGCGGGCATCGTTACGGCCCGATATAGAAGCGCCGCAAATCCTCTTGCCGCGCCGTATAGACCGTGCAGTTGGTGGTTTCCTGGCCCTTGAAGAAATAGACCAGCGCCTCGTCCCGCCGCCGTGTGGGATCGAACAGGTTCACGGCCATGCGGCCATAGGCAACGCCCCAGGGCCGCTCCTCCGGGCCGAAGGCGCGGTAATGCAGGTTGATCAGCTGGTTGAACCGCCCCTGCCGGCAGAGTTTCGACAATTCCCGATCGGCGGTCAGCAGGCCGCGTGACGGCGCATCAAAGGCATAGACGATGCGGTCGCGCCGCTGCGGCGTGGGGCGGGGCCGGGCGATGGCGGGGTCCATCCAGCTCTGCCAGGGCAGCTTGCGAAAACCATCGCCGCGCTCCGGCTGTGCCGGTGCCGGGCGCTCGGCATGGGCGGGGCCAAGAAGCGGGGTCGCGGCCAGCAGGCCGATCAGCGCCAGCCGGAACAGGGCAGGGCGGATCATGATCAGCGCGCGATGGCGAGCCGGGCCAGGAACAGGGCGACCGCCTTCTTGCTCTCTTCCGGCAGGCTGGTGAAATTGATCTTGGTGCCGGTCTTCTTATCCACCGACGCGACCGTCCCGGCGCCCTTCAGCTTCAGATTCTGCTTGGGGTCCTTCAGGTTCAGATCGAACGTAATCGACTGCCCCACCTTCAGCTTGGCCCCCGAAACCGTCACCGAATTGACGCCCAGGTTCGCCACCGTCAGCTCCTTGCCATCGATATTCAGGTGCGCGGTGTATTTCTGCACCTTCACCTTTTCAACGACATCCACCTTCAGGAAGTCGAACATGCCCATTGTGCTGGCTCCCTGGGGGCGTAACGCTGGGGAAGCATGGTACAGGATTTTTGCGGGTTTGGCGCGGGTGAATTGGGGTGGGGGATTGGGAAGGACGGTTGGGCAGAGATGGCCGTTGCTGTATAGTGGACACAGGCCCGTTGAAGGCCGGCATTGCGGCACTGGAGTGGCAGGACATGACCGACACAATCACAACCGTTGAGCATGGCATTGGTAATGTCTTCGCCGACTTGGGCATGCCAGAGCCGGAGAGCCAGTTCCTGAAGGCCCAGCTTGTCGCCCGGTTTGCCTCTGTCCTAAAGGATCACGGCCTGACCCAGGCCGACGCCGCCCAGCGTGTGGGCGTCAGCCAGCCCGACGTCGCCCGCCTGCTGCGCGGTCAGTTTCGGGATGTTTCCGTGGAGCGGCTGTTGCGCATGCTGGTTCGGTTGGGCTGTGCGGTTGACATCCTCATCCGCCCCACCCCCGACGTCACTCCCACCGCACCCATCCCGGTGCGGTAACCCGAACCGTGTACTCTGCTGGTCTAGATTAATGCTGACGCAACCACCCCCTTTGCGCTACCCTGACGGGAGAAGGGCAGGGGTAGGCGATGGCGTTGGAAATTACGGAATTACAAGAGCTTGAGGAGTTTCTGACAGACAAGCCAATTGAATGGTCGCACGCCATTGCTGCGCGGTCAGCGCTCCGCGTTCTACCAGCGGCTTTATCATCGGATTTACACAAAGTGGATGTCCTATCCATGTTTCGGACCTGCTTTGTTTCCTGGATTTCAATAAAACATCCGTCTTACGAAGTCGCTGCTGTTATACCCGCTCAGATGCCTGACATTCATCACTCTTACGATTTTTCCGTTAAATCAGCTCATTTCGCGGCCCTTTGTGCTGTGGAAACAGATTCTCACTCTGCTGCTCGTATGGCTGCTGTTTCTGCCGATTTCGCTGTTTCCGCCTACGTTCAGGCAGTGCGTCATATTCGTTCCAATCGTTCGGTTCGTTCTGGCAGCCGCGCTGCTCGTACCGATGCATGGGAGTTACTTAGTGCCGACCTGATTGCTTTGTCTGAGCTGTCTAATCCATTAGGAATAGCAGCTTCTCCCCTTTGGTTTAGGGCAGCACCCAGTTGGGCACCGAAAGATTGGCACCGTTTTTTGGATGAAAAGGACCTGAATGCTCTTAGCTATTCTCCATGGATTGACTGGTACGAAGGAGTGCTTGGGGGAACCGACTATTTCGGCCCCGACCTGACCCTGCGTATCGCTCAACAGCCCGGCAAATGGTGGAACCGTCCGACGGCAGAGGTGAATTCCGATATCGCCGCGTGGGTGGAGGAACGGGACAATAAGAAGAATAGCTTCATCAACAAGATGGACGAGGTGCAGAAGCAGCTCACCCAGCGTCCTGCCGCGTCATCCTTCGGTTGGGCGGATGGAAAGCTGGCGGCTGATCCACCGCCAGCAGTTCCACCGGACTCGCTTGCGCAGGATTTTCTGGACGAGGCGCGGGGCAAGGCGGCGGATTTGCGGGAGCGGTTGTCACGGACAAATGCCGCGCCGCGCGTTCACAAGACGCTGGATGGCCTGATCACTGTGCTACCGGACGCGGCGGCCGACCTTCGGCCCGGCCTCCTGCGCTCGCGCGCCCGCTCGCTGCACGCTGATGCAACCGCCTATGCCGGGCAGTTTCAGGATGGAGAATTGCCAGTCGATGCCGTTGCCATGCTGCTTGATCTGTCTGGCAACCTGCGGGATCTGGAGGGTTGCTTCCCACAGCTTAAGGCAATTGAACGGGAGATCGATGCACTCAACCTGAAACCAGCCGACGTAGCGGCGGTGCAGAAGCATCTGAGCGAAATCAATGATGTCGTGGCGACAAGCAACGTGGTTGCCGACAGTGCCAAAAGTGTAATGGCCGTCGGTACTGAAACCATGAAGGCGGAAGCAGCGCCCGAAATTGTGGAGGTCCGTACCGCCGAACAGGCCCTGACCGTCCGCAATCTTACGAACGCTGCCCTTAGGGGTTGCCTGCAACAAATCCTGTCGCGTCTGCCGGACACGACGGGCCGCGTTTATGACGAGACGGAAAAGGCCGGAGTTAACCTGATCCGCCCTGCCGCATCGGTCGGTGCCTCGGTGCTGGTTGCCAGTTTGGTCAATCCCATTGCGGGCTTGGCCCTGTTCGCCCTTGCCGAATATGACCGCCTTCCCGGTATCATCAATTTCATCAAGGAAGCGAAGAAACAGGTCGGCCCGAGTGAGGGTGAT
>CALRNG020000297.1:0-5351 GCA_943369495.1 Rhizobium sp. Q54 | reverse complement strand
TGCCCGACAGCCGGTCACCGCAATGGTGCAGCAGGGCATTGACCAGGGTGCCGTCGGGATTGCCGGCGGCGGGATGCACCACCATGCCCGCCGGCTTGTCGATGACCAGCAGGTCCTCATCCTCATGGATGATCGACAACGGGATGGCTTGCGGGACCGGCAGGGCCGGCGCGCTGGCCGGAACATGCACGCGGTAGGTCTGGCCGGCTTTGACCCGGCGGGACGCGTCGTCTATGGTCTGCCCACTTGTGGTGACATGCCCCTGATCGATCAGGGCGCGCAGGCGGGACCGCGACAGGCCGGCAACGGCCAGCAGATCCGCCAGCGCCTTATCCAGACGGTCCCCGTCCCTGTCGCCGTCGATGATGGCGTCATGGTCGGCGGGGCCGGCACCCTGGACAGGGGCAATATCGGCGGCGGGCAGGAATTCCTCGTCGCACAGATCGTCATCCAGGTCGAATTCCAGGCCGGCGGGCGGAATATCCGTCCGGCCGGTGGCCTTCAACTGGGGATTTGCCGAACGTGCAGGCACTGAAAAACATCCTTATCATCGGGGCCGTGATCATCGCGGCCGGATTCGCGTTCCTGGGCTATGAAGTCTATAAACGCTCCACGGACCCCAATCATCCGCGCACGTTTTCGGCCCGCTTCGGCATGCAGGGGACACCCCCTGACGCCGTCCCCCCGGCACCACCCGCCCCGCCGGTCCCGGTCGCCCAACAGGCGCCCCTGCCGCAGCAGGCCGTGACTTTGCCGCCGGGGGCGGTCCTGCTGCCCGGCATTGTGGCCGTGGATGGCCGCATCGCCGTGCAGGTGAAACTGACCGACGGGCGCACACAGGTGCTGCTTGTCGATCCGGCCACGGGCGAACATGCGGTCCTGGTGACGTCCGCGCCGTGATCCTGGTCACAATAGAACCGATTCCAACGGGAAATGGACGTTAAATGAATTTCATGTCCGACAATGTGACGGGGGCGGCGCCGGAAATCCTGGATGCCATCGTCAAGGCCAACGCCGGTACAGCCCCGTCCTATGGCAATGATGAATGGACCAAGCGCCTGACACAGCGCCTGTCGGACCTGTTCGAACGCCAGGTCGCCGTCTTTCCCGTGGCCACCGGTACGGCGGCCAATGCCTTGTCACTGGCCGCCCTGACCCCGCCCTGGGGCAGCATCTATTGCCATGCCGAGGCCCATATCCAGGCCGATGAATGCGGCGCGCCGGAAATGTTCACGGGCGGGGCCAAGCTGGTCACCGTACCCGGCGACCATGGCAAGCTGACGGCTGACACGCTGTCGGCGGCCCTGGACCGCGTCCATAAGGGCTTCGTCCATGCGGTACAGCCGGCGGCCCTGTCGCTGAGCCAGCTGACCGAATGCGGCACGGTCTATAGCCCGGCAGAAGTGGCCGCCCTGAGCGCTGTTGCCCGGCATCATGGGTTGCGCGTGCATATGGATGGCGCCCGCTTTGCCAATGCCGTCGCCTCGCTGGGCTGTTCGCCCGCCGACATCACCTGGCGGGCCGGCGTGGATGTCCTGTCCTTCGGCGCCACCAAGAATGGGGCGTTGAGCGCAGAGGCCGTCGTGTTCTTCGACCGTGAACTGTCGGAGAATTTTGGCTATCGCCGTAAGCGCGCAGCCCATCTTTTCTCCAAGATGCGGTTCCTGTCGGCGCAATTGGAGGCCTATCTGGAGGACGGGCTGTGGCTGCGGCTGGCGGGCCATGCCAACCGCATGGCAATGCGGCTGGCCGATGGCCTGGGCACCCTGCCGGGCGCGCATCTGGCCCACCCCGTCGATGGCAACGAGCTGTTCGTGGCCCTGCCGGAACCGGTGATCGCCGGGCTGGAGGCGGCGGGCTTCGGCTTTTACCGCTGGGACGGTAATGTCGTGCGGCTGGTCACCGCCTGGAACAGCGATGAGGCAGCGGTGGACGCGCTGCTGACGGCGGCGCGGCGGCTGGCGGGGTGATCTATACCCCCCATCCCCCCAACGGATAATCCTGGAGGATATGGTAGGTCGCTCCCGACCGGCCCAGCACGCTTTCATACAGGCAATAGCGGTCCACCATGAAGGGTCCCGCCTGGAACAGGCCATTGGCACCCATGTAGGTCGCCAGTTTGGCGGGCGGCGTGTCAGTGAGATAGGCCAGCGTCACATGCGGGCTGTATTTGCGCTGTTCGGGCGGCTGTCCCGACCGGACCAGGGCCGATTCGACCTTGGCCTGGAGATGCAGCAACTGGTCGCTGTCCGCCACACCGGCCCACAGCGCATGCTGCTTGTGCCCGCTGCCGAAGCTGCCGAGGCCCGTCAGGGTCAGGGGGAAGGTGGGGCCAGTGACCAGGTCCAGCGCCTCATCCACATCATGGGCCGTGCCCTCGTCAATCTCCCCCAGGAAGCGCAGGGTCAGGTGGTAATTCTCCGGCGGTACCCAGCGGGCTCCAGGCAGGCCGTGGGCAAGGGCGGACAGCCGCTCCACCACCGCTTCGGGCATCGGTATCCCGACGAACAGGCGCAGCATCGCCCGCGCCTCAGGGACAGGGGTTCGGGTTGGCAGCATGCACCCCGTCCAGGGCCGCCAGCACGTCCGCTGACAGGGTCAGTGATCCGGCATCAATGGCGACCTTGAGATGGTCCAGGGTCTTGGCCCCGATGATGGTGCTGGTCACGAAGGAGCGGGAGACGACAAAGGCGATAGCCATCGCCGCCGGGTCCAGACCATGGTCGCGGGCGATGGAAAGATAGTCGCGGGTGGCCGCATCGCCGCGTGCCAGATCATAGCGCGACCTGCGATGATCAACGGCGCGACGTGATCCCGCCGGCATGGCCCCGTCCAGATACTTGCCTGTCAGGGTGCCGGCAGCCAGAGGCGAATAGGCCAGCATCGACACATCCTCACGCAGCGCCACCTCCGACAGCCCCGTCTCAAACGTGCGGTTCAGCAGGGAATAGGGGTTCTGGATGCTGGCGATGCGGGGCAGGCCCAGATGGTCGGCCGCCGCAACATAACGCATGGTGCCCCAGGGCGTTTCGTTCGACACACCGACATGGCGGACCTTGCCCGCCTTGATCAGGTCGGCGAAAACGGCCAGCGTCTCCTCAATCGGCACCTCACCCGGCTGGGCCGCCGGATGGGCCACAGTGCGGCCAAACCGGTCAGCCTGACGGTCGGGCCAGTGCAGCTGATACAGGTCGATATGGTCGGTGCGCAGGCGCTTCAGGCTGGCCTCCACCGCCGCCACGATATTCGCCCGGTCGGCCCGCGCCTTGCCGCCGCGCAGGTAATCCATGCCCGACCCATCGCCCACCACCTTGCTGGCCAGCAGCACCTCGTTGCGCCGTCCGGTGCGGGCGAACCAGTCGCCGATGATCTCCTCCGTCCTTCCATAGGTGGCAGGCGTGGGCGGGGCGGAATACATCTCCGCCGTGTCCCAGAAGAACAGGCCATGGTCCAGCGCCATGTCCATCTGGGCGAAGCCTTCCTCTGCGGTGTTCTGCCGGCCCCAGGTCATGGTGCCGAGACACAGGGCGGGAACCATCAGGTCGGTGCGGCCAAGACGGCGAAGGGTCATGAACCTGTCCTCAACTCATATCATTTACAAAGAATTGATCAATGCGCCTCGGCCCAGGACAGGCCAACGCCCGCCTCTGCCACCAATGGAATGCCGATATCCACCGCCCCTTCCATCACCTGGCGGACCAGGGCGGATGTCGCCTCCACCTCTGCTTCCGGCACCTCGAACAGCAATTCGTCATGCACCTGCAAAAGCATGCGGGCGGTCAACCCGGCATCGGCCAGTGCGTCCGGCAGCTTGATCATGGCCAGCTTGATGATATCGGCGGCGGTCCCCTGGATGGGGGCGTTGATGGCCTGACGCTCGGCATAGGACTTGCGCGCACCCTTTTCCTGGATGCCCTGGATCCAGCATTTGCGGCCCAGCAGGGTGCGGACATAGCCGTCGCGGGCCGCCTCCGCCTTGGTCTTCTCCATATAGGCCTGAAGCTCCGGGAAGCGTTCGAAGTAGGCCTTGATGAAGGCCCCGGCCTCTCCGGCGGAAATGCCCAGCTGCCGTGACAGGCCAAAGCTGGAAATGCCATAGATGATGCCGAAATTGATGGCCTTGGCCCGGCGGCGGATTTCCGAGGTCATCTGATCCAGCGGCACGCTGAACACCTGGCTGGCCGTCATGGCGTGAATGTCGATACCCTCCAGGAAGGCCTTACGCAGGGCCGGGATGCCCGCCATTTCCGCCACGATGCGCAGTTCGATCTGGCTGTAATCGACCGACATGATGCGGTTGCCAGGAGCTGCGACGAAGGCACGCCTGATCTTCCGCCCCTCCTCCGTCCGGATCGGGATGTTCTGCAAATTGGGGTCGGTCGATGATAGGCGGCCGGTGGAGGTGGCGGCCAGGGCAAAGCTGGTATGGACGCGGCCCGTTACCGGATTGATCTGTTCGCCCAGCGTATCCGTGTAGGTGGATTTCAGCTTGGCGAACTGCCGCCAGTCCATGACCTTCTGACAGATGGGAATGCCCAGATCGGCCAGTTCCTCCAGCACCGAACTGTCGGTGGACCAGGCGCCCGTCTTGGCGGATTTCTTGCCACCCGACAGCTTCATCTCATCAAACAGAATCTCGCCCAGCTGCTTGGGGCTGCCGACATTGAAGGTGCGACCGGCCAGTACATGGATTTCGGCCTCCAGCTCCACCAGCCGCTTGGCGAAATCGTTGGACAGTTCCTTCAGGACCTGCCGGTCGACCAGAACGCCCGCCATCTCCATCCGCGCCACAATGGGCACCAGGGGACGCTCAATGGTCTCATAGACCGTCACCATACGGTCGGCCAGCACGTCATGGCGCAGCACATGCCACAGGCGCAGCGTGATATCCGCATCCTCCGCCGCGTAAGAAGTAGCCTTGTCCAGCGGCACGCGATCAAAGGTGATGCGGTTCTTGCCCGTGCCCGTCACCTCATCAAAGGAGATGGTGGTGACGCCCAGATGACGCTGCGCCAGCTCATCCATGCCATGGCCATGGCGACCCCCACCGATGACATAGGAACGCAGCATCGTATCGTCGATGGGGGCCACCGTGAGGCCATGCTTGGCGAACATCTGCCAGTCAAACTTGATATTGTGCCCGACCTTCAACACGCCCGGATGTTCCAGCAGCGGCTTCAGAATCTCCAGCGCGCGGGCCAGCGGCACCTGCTTGGGCGGCGGCGCGCCATCGCCGAAATCCAGGCCCCCCGCCCCTTCCTTGGGCGTGGACGGATCGATATGGGCGACGGGGATGTAACAGGCGCGGCCCGGTCGGGTGGATAGCGAAATGCCCACCAGACTGGCCCGCA
>CALRNG020000296.1:0-5377 GCA_943369495.1 Rhizobium sp. Q54 | reverse complement strand
CCATATTGTTCCAGCAGGGCCTGGAAGGCGGCCATCCCCATGGCCTCCATCCCGCCTACGCCATTGATCACTTCCCTCATTCTTAATCCTCCCCAACGCCCGTAATCCCCAGGGCGGTGAGCCGGCCCCGAAGGGCGCGGCGGGCACGAGCCAGCAGCGATTCCACCGCCGGCACCGACAGGTCCAGCATCCGCCCGGCCTCAGCGGCACTCATTTCCTCATAATAGCAAAGGGAGACGGCCACCCTTTGCCGTTCCGGCAGCCCGGCCAAGGCCGCCGCAATGGTTTGCGACATCTGCCGCCGCGCGATCAGCGTACCGGCAGCCGGCGTCGGATCGGGGACCTCCGGGGCGTCTTCCAACGCCTCGAACCCCTGTTTGCGGCGACGGTCGATACAGAGGTTGACGACAACCCGGTGCAGCCAGGTGGAAAAACGTGCGGAGCCGCCCGCTTCCCACTGTCCGGCCTTGGTCCAGACCTTGACCCAGGCCTCCTGCACCACCTCGTCCGCTTCCGCCGCATTGTTCAAAACGCGTTGGGCCACGGACAGGGCGCGGGCGGTATGGCGTGTCGCCAGAACCGTAAACGCCCCCCTGTCCCCGTCGGCGATCCGCGCCAACAGGGTGTCGTCATCCACCATGGGTTCCGCAAGAGCCATACCGGTCACGGTCACCTGCGTATCCTTATGTCGATCCCGTCCGGCCGTACCGGACCCCCGGGCATCACGCCCCGGCAGGTCCAGCGGTGACGGAAGCCGCTTCGTCGCCAGCATGCCCCTTCCACGGGCCGTGGGGCAAATCCCTGTCGCGGGTCACACAGGACCATCGCCCCTCACGGGGAAATATTTTTAAGCGGTCGCGACAGGAATTATTTGCGTGTTGCGTAGAAGCAATATCGCAGGCCGGTGCCCCATCCCACCCAAAGCACCGGTCACTGCCGACGGCCCCGGACGCCCCATCCACCGTCGGCACCGCGATAGATGGGACGTCCGCCCCTGGTCTTCCGGCCCCGCCAGCCCGCCCCTTCAACGGCGGCACCGGAGCCGGGGGCGGCATCCCGAACCTTAAGTTTAGTTCCTCTCTCCAGAGCACCTGCCCCCGCCGCCCCTGCCTGGGCGGCGGGGGTTTCTTTTTGTGGAGAAGGTCACTTCCCAGTGTTGCCTGGAACCCTTTCGAAAACACCGGTAAAGGGCGGATCAGGCCAGACGAGGCGCCATATCTCGCCGCTGCCTCGATGCTGGAACCATGCCTCATGCATGGTCGCCGCCCCGATGTAGGGTGATGCTACGGCAATCTCCCCGACCTGGCCGTCATTGATCAGTTCCTCCATCCAGGCGCGAAACCGGGCGAACTCTCCTGGAGACCGGAAGCCACCGATCTTTTCCCAAGGACAATCGGGGGAAACATCCTGCATGCTTACCCCCGCGCGGGCACTGCGTGGCTGACCAGGAACAGGGCGGCGGCGGCGGCCACAATGGCGGGGCCGGTCGGGACATCGACCTGGAGTGAGGCACCCAATCCCGCCACGACCGCGCCCACCCCGATCACGGCCGACAGCACCGCCATCGCCTCTGGCCCCCTGGCAAAGCGGCGGGCGGCGGCGGCGGGGATGATCAGCAGGGCGGTGACCAGCAGGATGCCCACGATCTTCATGGCCAGTGCGATGATGATGGCGATCATCAAGGTAAAGCCCAGACGCACACGCCGTACCGGCACCCCTTCGACCCGCGCCAGATCCTCATCCACCGTCAAAGCCAGCAGGGGCCGCCAGATCCAGGCAAGCAGCGCCAGCACAAGGGCCCCACCGCCCCAGATGGCGTAAAGATCGGCATCGCCCACGGCCAATATGTCGCCGAACAGATAGGACAGCAGGTCCACCCGCACCGACCCCAGCACGGCCAGCGCGATCATGCCCAGGCTGAGCGTGGAGTGCGAGATGATGCCCAGCAGCGTATCGCTGCCCAAGCGGCGCTGTTCCTGCAACAGGGTCAGGGCCAGGGCGATGGCCAGACAGACCAGCACGATGCCGGTCTGGGTGCCAATGCCGGTCAGGAAGCCCAGCGCCACGCCCAGCAGGGCCGAATGCGACAGCGTATCGCCGAAATAGGCCATGCGTCGCCAGACGATGACGCAGCCCAGCGGCCCCGTGACCAGCGCCAGCCCGATCCCGGCCAGCAGCCCGCGCAGCAGGAAATCATCCATGGCGGTGCCCCCCGTGATCATGGCCGTGATGATGGTGGTCATGGCCGCAGCCCTGATGGTCGCTATGGGCCGTATGCTCCTGCCCCGCCGGCACCACACAGCCATCATCGGCGTGGGAATGGTCATGACTGTGGTGATATATCGCCAGCGCGTCGGCATGTCGGCCGAACAGGGCGACATATTCGGGATGGCGCGACACATCTTCCGGCTTGCCATGACAGCAGACATGCCGGTTCAGACAGATCACCGTATCGGTGCGCGCCATCACCAGATGCAGGTCGTGGCTGACCAGCAGCACGCCGCAACCGCGCCGGTTGCGGATGGAGCCGATCAGTTCGAACAGTTCGATCTGCCCATGCACATCCACCGCCTGCACCGGTTCATCCAGGACCAGCAGGTCCGGCTTGCGCAGCAGCGCACGGGCCAGCAGCACACGCTGCAATTCCCCGCCCGACAGGGTCTGGATGGCGCGGTCGATGGCATGCTCTGCCCCCACCTCCGCCAGCACACACAGCATTTCCGCCCGCGTGGACCGCGACCAGAGCGACAGGAAGCGCGCGACCGGCATGGGCAGCGTGACATCAACCGACAGGCGCTGCGGCATATAGCCGATATTCAGGCCCGGTGCCCGCGTCACGATCCCCTTGTCGGGCTTCAGCAGGCCCAGGCACAGTTTCACCAGACTGGTCTTACCCGCCCCATTCGGCCCGATCAGGGTGACAATCTCGCCTCGTCCCACGGACAGGGAGACAGCGTCCAGAACCGTGCGGTCACCGCGCGTCAGGCTGATATTCCGGGCTTCCAGTAAGGGCGGGGCTGTCAAAGGGCGGCTCCTCTGGCGCATGCTGGCTGGGCTGCCTTGCACCTGTCGCAGGGTTTACGCCATGCCCGCCGCCTTGACAAACGTTACATTATAACACATCTGCTGGTCTGCCCTTCGGTATCAGGTTTGTACTCATGTTCCGCTCCCTGTCCCTTTCCACCCTGCTGGCCGGTTTTCTGGCACTGCCCGCCCTGGCCGCGGCACCGCCGCCCGATGTGGTGGTGACGGTCAAGCCGTTGCATTCGCTGGTATCCGGCGTGATGCAAGGCGTGGGGGAGCCGTATTTGCTGGTGCGCGGGGCCGCCAATCCGCATGCCTTTGCCCTGCGCCCGTCGGACGCCAAGGCCCTGTCGGGTGCTGAACTGGTGGTCTGGGCCGGTCCGGGGGTGGAGACTTTTCTGGACAAGCCGCTGGCGACCCTGGCCAAGGGTGCGCAGGTCCTGACCCTGGTCAAGGAACCGTCGGTCCGGGTGCTTCCTGTGCGCAAGGGCGGGGCCTGGGAGGCGCATGACCATGACCACGCGCACGAAGACCGGCCCGATGCCGACCTGGGCAGTGACGGCCATGTCTGGCTGGACCCGCTGAATGCCAAGGCGATCACCGACCTGATCACGGCGCGCCTGTCGGCGCTGGACCCCGCCCGTGCCGCCACCTATCAGGCCAATGCCGCGCGGCAGAAACAGGCGCTGGACGCGCTGGACGTGGAGATGCGCGCGGCCCTGGCGCCGTTGAAGGAGCGGCCCTTCATCGTGTTCCATGATGCCTATCATTATCTGGAGGACCGGTACGGGCTGAACGCCGCCGGCGCCATCACCGTGTCGCCGGATCAGCCGCCGGGTGCCGCCCGCCTGAAGGCCCTGCGGGCGCGGATCAATCAGGCGGGTGCCGTCTGCATCTTTGCCGAACCACAGTTTGAACCGGCCCTGGTCCGCACCCTGGCGCAGGGGACAACGGCCCGCACCGGCGTTCTGGACCCTGAGGGGGCGAACATCAGTGATGGACCGGACCTTTATGGAAAGCTGATGCGCTTCAACCTGCGCTCACTGGTGGATTGCCTTTCCGGGGGCTGATCCCGGACGCCCGGCATGCTATCGGTTCTGCCCAGTCGATTTGAGCAGCAGGGGATAGCGATGCGTATCGGGATCGTGGGCGGCAGCGGCCGCATGGGTCAGATGCTGATCCGTGAGGTTCTGGGCAGCAACGCCGCCACCCTGTCGGGCGCCACCGAACGGCCCGGTTCCGCCGCCATTGGCCGCGACCTGGGCACCCTGATCGGGGTCGACCCGATCGGTGTCGCCGTCACCGACGACCCCGTCGCCCTGTTCGCCAACAGCGACGCCGTCATCGACTTCACGGCCCCCGCCGCCACCGTGTCCCATGCGGCGCTGGCCGCACAGCACGGAACCGCCCTGATCGTGGGCACCACGGGCCTGTCGCCCGATGACCATGCTAGGCTAGCCGAGGCTGCGGCCAAGGCCCCCCTGGTGGTGGCCGCCAATTTCAGCCTGGGCGTCACCCTGCTGGCCGGTCTGGTGCGCAAGGTGGCCGCCACGCTGGGCGATGATTGGGATATCGAGATTGTCGAGATGCATCACCGGCACAAGGTGGATGCGCCCAGCGGCACCGCCCTTGCCCTGGGCCATGCCGCAGCATCCGGGCGGGGCGTTGCCCTGGCCGATGTGAAGGATGCCGTGCGCGACGGGCACACGGGTGCCCGTACCGTGGGCGATATCGGTTTCGCCACCCTGCGCGGCGGTGACGTGGTGGGTGACCACACCGTCATCTTCGCGACGGAGGCGGAGCGTCTTGAACTGTCCCACAAGGCCGGCACCCGCGCCATCTTCGCCCGCGGGGCGGTCCGCGCCGCCCTCTGGGCCGCCGGCAAGGCGCCGGGGGTCTATTCCATGGACGACGTTCTGGGACTGTAAGGCAAGGCGGGGACCCGAAAGGAGGTCCCCTCCCCCATCAGCCCTTGATCCCCAGAAACCGGGTCGGGTTCTGGTCCAGCGGTGCCTTGACCCAGCCGGTGACGCGCGGATTGACCAGACGGCGGCGGGTATTGTGCATGATGGGGATCAGCGGCGTGTCTGCCAAATACAGGGCCTCTGCCTGCCCCAGCAGGGTAATGCGTTCTGCGGGGTCCAGGCTGGCATTGGCCCTGTCCAGCAGCGCGTCATAGGCTTTGTTCTGGTAGGCGGGATAGTTCTGCTGGGCGACGTCGCTGCGCAGCAGCTTCAGGAAATTGATCGGGTCCGGGAAATCGCCGATCCAGCCGTAATAGAGCGCATCCTTATAGGTCTTCTGATTGCCGATGGAGGAAACGACGCGGAATTCCTGGTTGTTCATCACCACT
>CALRNG020000295.1:0-5414 GCA_943369495.1 Rhizobium sp. Q54 | reverse complement strand
GAAGCGCAACCGCTCCCTGCTTGATATCGACCGCGATCACCTGATCCATCCCGTCACCTCTTTCCATGGGCATGAGGCGCGGGGCGCCACGCTGCTGGAAAGCGGCAAGGGCATGTGGCTGCGGGATATGGATGGGAACGAGCTGCTGGACGCGTTTGCCGGTCTTTGGTGCGTCAATGTCGGCTATGGCCAGGACAGCATCGTGGAGGCCGCAGCCGAACAGATGCGCCGTCTGCCCTATGCCACCGGCTATTTCCATTTCGGCAGCGAACCGGCGGTGAAGCTGGCGGAACGGCTGGTGCAACTGGCACCCTCCAGCCTGACGCGCGTCTATTTCACGCTGGGCGGGTCGGACGCGGTGGATTCTGCCGTGCGCTATATCACCCATTATTGGAACGCTGTCGGCAAGCCCACCAAAAAACACTGCATCGCGCTGGAGCGGGGCTATCACGGTTCGTCTTCCACCGGCGCGGGCCTGACGGCGCTGGCCAATTTCCATCGCCTGTTCGACCTGCCGCGCCCGTGGCAGCATCATATCCCCTCCCCCTACCCCTACCGTTCCGATGTCGGCACCGATCCGGATGCCGTGATCGCCCGCTCGCTGGCGCAGCTTCATGCCAAGGTGGAGGAGTTGGGTGGCCCCGACACTGTCGCGGCCTTCTTCTGTGAGCCGATCCAGGGGTCGGGCGGCGTCATCATCCCGCCAAAGGGCTGGCTGAAGGCCATGCGCGAGGCCTGCCGCGATCTGGATATCCTGTTCCTGGCGGACGAGGTCATTACCGGTTTCGGTCGGACCGGCCCGATGTTCGCGTGCGAGCATGAGGGGGTGGAACCCGACCTGATGACCGTGGCCAAGGGCCTGACCGCCGGCTATGCCCCCATGGGGGCGGTGCTGATGTCGGAACAGATCTATCAGGGCATCGCCGCCGCCGCGACCGGGTCCGATGTGGTCGGTCATGGTTTCACCTATTCCGGACATCCGGTCAGTGCGGCTGTCGGCTTGGAGGTGATCCGGCTTTATACCGAAGGGGGCATCCTCGCCAATGGTCAAGCGCGCGGGGCGGACTTCGCCGCCGGTCTGGAGTCCCTGGCCGATCATCCGCTGGTGGGCGATGTGCGTGGCCAAGGCCTGCTGGGCGCCATCGAACTGGTGACGGACAAGGTGGCCAAGACCCGCTTCGACGCATCGCTGAAGCTGCCGGACCGGCTGTTCAAGCAGGGCTACGCCAACGGCGTGATTTTCCGCTCCTTCGGCGACAACATCATTGGACTGGCCCCGGCGCTCTGTTGTAACGCTGCCGAAATGTCATTGATTTTCCAGCGTATTCGGAAAACCCTGGACGACCTGCTGGAAGCCCCGGATATCCGGGCGGCGCTGGCTTGACCTTTAGTCTTTGACCTTCAGGAAAAAGGCGCTCGACACATGATACCGGGACCCAAGTTGGATCGGATCGACCTGAAGATCCTGGCGCAGTTGCAGCAGGCGGGCCGCATCACCAATGTCGAGCTGGCGGATGCCGTTGGCCTGTCGCCCAGCCCCTGCCTGACCCGCGTCAAGCGGCTGGAGAAGGCAGGCTATATCACCGGTTATGGCGCCCATATCAATCTGGCCAAGCTGGGTGAATTCCTGACCGTCTTCACGCAGGTGACCTTGACCGAACATCGGTCGGGCGACTTTTCAAGGTTTGAGACGCGCATCCGCAAGATCGATGAGATCGTGGAATGCCATCTGGTCAGCGGCGGGTACGATTATCTACTGAAATTCGTGACCCAGGGCGTGGCGCACTACCAGACCATCATCGAAGGCATGCTGGAGGGCGATTTCGGGATCGAAAAATATTTCAGCTATGTCGTGATCAAGTCGCCCTTCATCAAGCATCATCTGCCCATCCAGACCCTGTTCGGGGATCAGACGTAAACATGCCCGACGCGCTGTCCGATCTGCTGCCCGCCCTGGTGGCCTTTCGCCGGGACATCCACGCCCACCCCGAACTGGGCTTTCAGGAACACCGCACCGCCGGTCTGGTAGCCGCCGCCCTGAAGGATATCGGGCTGGAGGTGCATGAAGGCATCGGCGGCACCGGGGTCGTGGGTGTGCTGCGCGCCGGATCATCGGACCGCAGCATCGGCCTGCGCGCCGATATGGATGCCCTGCCCATCCAGGAGGCAACCGGACTGCCGCATGCCAGCACGAAGTCCGGCGTCTTCCATGGCTGCGGCCATGACGGACATACGACCATGCTGCTGGGGGCCGCCCGCCATCTGGCCCGCGCCAGGGCGTTCGACGGGACCGTGAATTTCATCTTTCAACCCGCCGAGGAAGGGCTGGGTGGCGCACGGGAGATGGTGAAGGACGGTCTGTTCAACCGTTTCCCCTGTCAGCGCGTCTTTGCCCTGCACAATTGGCCCGACCTGCCGGCCCACCATGTCGCCACGCGCCCCGGCCCTATCATGGCCGCCGCGGACAAGTTTGAGATCGTCGTGAAGGGCAAGGGCGGCCACGCTGCCATGCCGCATGTCACGCCCGACGCCATCCTGGCGGCCAGTGAGATGGTGGGGCAGTTGAACACCATCATCGCCCGCCGCATCCCGCCCATGGCAACCGCCGTCCTGTCCGTCACCCGCATCGCCGGCGGTCACGCCCATAATGTCATCCCCGCCGCCGTTACCCTGGGCGGTACAGTCCGCAGCTTCGACCCCACCATCCAGGACCGGATTGAAGCCAGCCTGCGGCAGGTGGTAGAGGGCGTGGCCCTGGCCCATGGTTTGGTGGCGGAGGTCACCTATGACCGCTACTACCCCGCCACCATCAATGATGCCGACGCCGCCGCAGAGGCCCTGGCCGTCGCGGCAAAGATCGCTCCCCACGCCTTCACGGCACCCGAACCGGCCTTCACGTCCGAAGATTTCGCCTTCATGCTGCAGGCCACCAAGGGCGCCTATCTCTGGCTGGGCCAGGGGGCGGACCATGGGTACAGCGCCTGTGGCAGCCCGCTGCACCATCCCCAGTATGATTTCAACGACGCCATCATCCCTACCGGCATCCGCCTGCATGCGGGGCTGGTAGAGGCGCATCTGCGCGCCGGGGCCTGAACACAGCGTTCAGGCCCCCTGACGCCGCTGCCGCCGGCCCAGCACTCGGATGAGCAGGATCGCCAACGCGATCCCCAGGCCCAGCCAATAGACCGGCCCCTGGCCCACGCGCTTGCCCATGGAGACGGTGAAGGCCGCCCAGACATACCAGCCGCCGATCAGATGCAGCCAGCCCCAGGCCTTCGGCCCCAGCAGCGCCACCATCCGGTCAAAGGAGGTGAGCGTCATCAACAGGATAAGGACATAACCCCCGCCGCCGGCCACCGCCGTGACCCGGTTGGTCAATTGCTGGAACAGCGCGTAATCCAGGTTCATCAGGGCCACGATGCCCACCAGATGGATCAGATGCGACACGGCGAACGACACGCCCAGATAGCGGCGATGCCGCCGCAGCCAGCGCGTCGCAGCGGATGGCGACAGCCGCACCAGGCTGGATGCCGTGAAGGCCAGCCCGAACAGCAGCAGTGATGTCCAGGCCGTCAACTGGATCACCCAGCGCGCCTGATGCACCATGTCCGGTGCCACCAGCATCGCCCCACCGGATAACAGCAGAAGCACGACGGCAATGACACCCGTCAGCCCCCATCCGTTCCAAAACAATCCCTTGGTCAAGATTGAAGCCCTACCTGTCTCGCCGTTCCGACCCTTCGCGCCGCCGGCGGGAAACCGGTGCAGGAACGGAGAAGTCTTCTATCAGCACTCATTTATTGTTAACTATGTCTTCCCGATGGCGTTACCCCGGTTGATACGCATGACCACGACCAGCCCTGCTCTCGAACTTCGCGGACTTCGCAAATCCTATGGAGAGAAGGAGGCGGTCAAGGGCATCGATCTGACGATCCAGCCCGGGGAATTCTATGGTCTGCTGGGTCCCAACGGGGCCGGCAAGACCACGACCCTGAAAATGGTGGTGGGCCTGCTGTCCCCGACATCGGGCAGCATCCGCGTGTTCGGCGTGGATAACCAGACCGATCCCGTCGCCGCCAAGCGGCAGGTTGCCTGGCTGCCGGATGAGCCGATGCTCTATGACAAGCTGACCCCGCTGGAATATCTGGAATTCGTGGCCGGGCTCTGGGGCATTGATGCCGGCACCGCCGCATCGCGCGCGGAAGAGCTGCTGACCCGCCTGGAACTGCATGAGCATCGCAATGAGCGCTGCGAAGGCTTCTCACGCGGGATGAAGCAGAAGGCGGCCCTGGCCGGCGCCCTGATCCATGATCCGCGCCTGCTGATCCTGGACGAACCCCTGACGGGCCTGGACGCCGCCATCGCGCGACAGGTGAAGGACCTGCTGGCCGAACGGGCAAAGGCCGGCTGTACCATCATCCTGACCACCCATATCATGGAGGTGGCGGAACGCCTGGTCGATCGTATCGGCATCATCCAGCATGGGCAATTGCTGGCCGAGGGCACCCTGGCGGAGCTGCGGCAGCGGCATGGCCGCGACGATGCCTCGCTGGAGGAACTGTTCCTCGATCTCGTCTCGGGCAAGGCGGTGGCCGCATGATCGCCCTGAAACCGGGCGGCATGCCCTGGCTGCTGCGCCATGAATTGCGCCTGGCTTTCCGGACCAAGAAGACAGGTCCCTGGGCCTGGGCCATCCTGATCGTCGGCATCCTGTTCATGCACGGCATCGGCTTCCTGTCCGCCTTCGGCTTTGGAAAGCTGAAGCTGGAACCAGAGCATGTGCAGATGATCTTCGGCAGCATGGGCCTGTTCAGCATCGCGATCATGCTGTCCGTCGCCATGCAATTGACCGTGAATGCCATGTATACGCGTGGCGATCTGGACCTGCTGCTCTCGTCGCCTTTGAAGCCGGGAACCATCCTGCCCATCCGGCTTCTGGCCATCGCGCTGGCGGTCATGGGCGGCAGTTTGGCCATGATGGTCTGTTTCATGAATCCCAGCGCGATCATGATCTCTACGCGCTGGCTGATCGGCTATGTCACGCTTCCCGCCCTGTGCCTGCTGGCCGTCACATTGTCCTTCCTGGTCGTCCAGGGTCTGGTAAAGATGGTGGGGGCGCGGCGGGCCCGGACGGTTGCCCAGGTTCTGGCGGGGGTCATCGGCATCGGCACCGCCCTGGCCGCCCAAATTCCCAACATGAACAATGCCGCCGACAAGCAGACCAAGTCGCGGAACTTCCAGGCCATGGCCGAGATGGCCGACAATCCGGCACTGGAACCGCTGCGTTGGTTCGGGGCGGCTGTCACCGGGGAACCGGGGCCGCTTCTGGTGTTGCTGCTGGTGTCATTCGGCGGCTTTGCCCTGGTCACCGCGCTGGCGGGCCCCGCCTTTGTGCGCAGCGTGAACGCCGCCGC
>CALRNG020000294.1:0-5416 GCA_943369495.1 Rhizobium sp. Q54 | reverse complement strand
GGCTCATACTTGAAGCAGCCCAGACGGTCGATCTGCGCTTCGGTCAGCCAATCCAGCAGATACTGGAAATCCTGCTCCGTTTCCCCGGGGAATCCGACGATGAAGGTGGAGCGGAGCGTCAGGTCGGGGCAGCCCTGCCGCCACATCTTGATCCGGTCCAGCACCTTGTCGGTATTCGCTGGGCGCTTCATGGCCTTCAGGACATTGGGGGCCGCATGCTGGAAGGGGATGTCCAGATAGGGCAGCACTTTGCCGTCGGCCATCAGACCGATTACCTCGTCCACATGCGGATAGGGGTAGACGTAGTGCAGGCGAATCCAGGCACCCAGGTCACCGAGCTCGCGCGCCAGATCGATAAATTTGGCGCGGACCTGCCGGCCCTTCCACTTGCTCTCGGCATAGCGAGTGTCCATGCCATAGGCCGAGGTATCCTGGCTGACCACCAGGATCTCCTTCACCCCGGCTTTCACCAGCGCCTCTGCCTCGGCCAGCACCATGTTGGCGGGGCGGGAGACGAGATCGCCTCGGATCGACGGGATGATGCAGAAGGTGCAGCGATTGTTGCAGCCCTCCGAAATCTTCAGATAGGCATAGTGGCGCGGGGTCAGGCGCAGACCCTGCGGCGGCACCACGTCCAGATAGGGGTCATGGCGCGGCGGCACCACATCATGCACCGCGTTCACCACCTGCTCATACTGGTGCGGGCCGGTCACGGCCAGGACGTTGGGGTGATTCTGCCGGATGAGGCTCTCTTCCTTGCCCAGGCAGCCGGTGACGATGACCTTGCCATTCTCCTTGATGGCCTCCCCGATGGCCTCCAAGCTTTCGGCCTTGGCACTGTCCAGGAACCCGCAGGTATTGACCAGCACGACATCGGCCCCGTCATAGGAGCCGGAAATCTCGTACCCTTCCGACCGCAGCTTGGTCAGGATGCGTTCACTGTCCACCAGCGCCTTGGGGCAGCCGAGGGAGACGATGCCGACCTTAGGCGCGGCGGCGGGGGAATGGGTCTGCTTGGTCATGGGGAAGCGTCCTTGAAAACAAGCGGCCTATATAAGGCCGTACGCGCGCGCAGGCCAGTGGGGCCGCAAGCATGGCGGGGTGGCGATTAGCGGCACCGATGGCGTGGCTGCACGATTCGGGCTATGGTAGAGCCTGATCATTGCATCCGGGATGCCGCCATGGCCGTCGCCGTCAAGAAACCCACGCCCAAACGCATGAGCATTGAGGAGTTCCTGGCCTGGGACTCGGGCGATGACCTGCGCTATGAACTGGTGGATGGCTGGCCGGTGGCGCAGTCGGCGCCTTCACGCAGTCACGGACGCATGGATGTGAATGTCGGCGCCGGCTTGAAGAACCGCCTCAAGGCTGCCGGGCGTCCCTGTGTTGTTGAAAGCGGCAGTGCGCTGCGCATCGACAAGCGCTGGACTGTGCGGTCACCCGACCTGCTGGTCCGGTGCGGGCCAGATCGGCGGACGGCGGACGTGCCGATGTTGGCGGTGGAGATACTCTCGCCGAGCAATTCCGCCAGTGAAATGGCCCGCAAGCGTGACGATTATGCCTCGGTTGGTATCCAGCAGGTGCTGGAACTGGACCAGGACGATGCCCGCGCCCTGCTCTGGCGGGTCGATGGCGACCGTTGGATTGTCGAAACGATCCGTGGTCTGGAAGCGTCCATGACCTTGGACAGTATCGGCGTCGGTATCCCCATGGCGGAGATCTATGAGGATGTGGAGCTGACACCGCCGGACGATACCGGGCGCCCGGTCTCCGCATCCACGATCTGACAAGTCCGCCAGCCCTGCGAGCGGCTGGGGGCCAGGATGCGTGGGGAACGTGGCGGAAGTCTTAGGGTCGTGCTTGACGGGGTTAGGACTCATCCCTATAGTCCGCCAACCTATTTCGGGGGGGCAGGCTGTAGCCCGCCCTCGTGGCGTCTAGACGCTGTCCCCACTGTTGGCATCAAGCGCTTACCTACAAGGGACGCCGGCCAGCTCCAAGGAACCTCCCCGGAAAAGTCGATAGCCGCACCCGAGTCCTTGTTCGGACGGCGCATGAGATTCTCCCGCACGGAGCCTACAGCTTCGTATGCGGGCGTTTTTCGTCCGTCATTATGAGGTTGGTGGTGCGACCGGTTTGGAATGACATCCCCGTTTCGGGGATATGAGAAAAGGCGAAGGGCGTTCATGCCGACGATCAGTCAGTTGATCCGCAAGCCGCGGGCTCCGTTGGTGGCCCGGGATAAGGTGCCGGCCCTGCAGGAATGCCCGCAGAAGCGTGGCGTCTGCACCCGTGTCTACACCACCACTCCGAAGAAGCCGAACTCGGCGCTTCGTAAGGTCGCCCGCGTGCGCCTGACGAACGGCTACGAGGTCATCAGCTACATTCCCGGTGAAGGTCACAATCTTCAGGAACACTCGGTCGTCATGATCCGTGGTGGCCGCGTGAAGGATCTTCCCGGTGTGCGTTACCACATCATCCGCGGCACGCTCGATACGCAGGGCGTGAAGAATCGGAAGCAGCGCCGGTCGAAGTACGGCGCCAAGCGTCCGAAGTAAGGAGAGCGAGCAATGTCCCGTCGTCGTAAAGCCGACAAGCGCGAAGTTCTGCCCGACGCCAAGTTTGGCGATGTCGTGCTGACGAAGTTCATGAACTGCCTCATGTACGACGGCAAGAAGTCGGTGGCTGAGTCCATCGTCTATGGTGCCCTTGATCGCATCGAGGTGAAGACGAAGCAGGACGCTCTGCAGCTCTTCCATGACGCCCTGAACAATGTCCGTCCGTATCTGGAAGTCCGTTCCCGCCGCGTCGGTGGTGCGACCTACCAGGTTCCGGTGGAAGTGCGCTCCGACCGTGCGCAGGCCCTGGCGATCCGCTGGATCATCGGTGCCGCCCGCAACCGTTCGGAAAACACCATGACCGAGCGTCTGTCGGGTGAGCTGTTGGACGCCGCGCAGCAGCGCGGTACGGCTGTGAAGAAGCGTGAAGACACGCATCGCATGGCCGAAGCCAACAAGGCCTTCTCGCACTACCGCTGGTAAGTTCGGACGAACCACGCACGGCGAAGCCCCACCTCATGCCCCGGTCCCATCCCATCCATTCCTATCGGAATATCGGCATTGCCGCGCATATCGATGCCGGCAAGACGACGACGACGGAGCGGATTCTCTTTTATACGGGGAAGTCCTATCGCATTGGCGAGGTCGATCACGGCACCGCCACGATGGATTGGATGGAACAGGAGCAGGAACGGGGCATCACCATCACCTCGGCGGCCACGACCTGTTTCTGGAAGGACCACCGCATCAACATCATCGACACGCCGGGTCATGTCGACTTCACCATTGAGGTCGAACGGTCCCTTCGGGTTCTTGATGGTGCGGTTGCCCTGTTCGATGCGGTGTCGGGTGTCGAGCCCCAGTCGGAGACGGTATGGCGGCAGGCGGATAAGTACCGCGTGCCGCGTATCTGCTTCGTCAACAAGATGGACCGCATTGGTGCGGACCTTCTGGGGACGGTGGCGATGATCAAGGAGCGGCTGGGGGCAAACCCCGTGCTGCTTCAACTGCCGCTGGGCGTGGAGTCGGGTTTCAAGGGTGTCATCGATCTGATCGCCATGAAGGCGGTCATCTGGGCTGATGACATGCTGGGCGCCCGGTTCGATGTGGTGGATGTGCCGGCTGATAGGCTGGACGAAGCGAAGCGCTGGCGCGCCAAGCTGGTCGAGCAGGCGGTCGAGATGGAAGAGGCGGCGACCGATTCCTTCCTGTCCGGTGCAGAACCGGATGAGCAGGGTCTGCGTTGCCTGATCCGCAAGGGCACCATCGGGCTGAAGCTCGTGCCGGTGCTGTGCGGTTCGGCCTTCAAGAATAAGGGCGTACAGCCCATGCTGGATGCCGTCGTCGATTATCTGCCGTCCCCGGCGGATAAGGGCGACATCCAGGCTTTGACGCCGTCGGGCGATGCGGTCACCCGCGCCGCCAATGACGAGGCGCCCTTCGCGGCGCTGGCGTTCAAGGTGATGAATGATCCGTTCGTTGGGTCCCTGACCTTCGCCCGCATCTATTCCGGTACGCTGCACCAGGACGCCGTCATGGCCAATCCCGGCAAGAAGCAGGAAGAGACGGCTGGTCGCATGCTGCTGATGCATGCCAACAGCCGGGAGGAGATCGAGGAGGCTCATGCGGGCGACATCGTCGCGTTCGCCTCTCTGGAGGGGACGACGACAGGGGATACGTTGTGTGATCCGGCCCATCCGATCCTGTTGGAGCGGATGGAGTTTCCCGAACCGGTGATTGAGGTGGTGGTCGAGCCGCGCACGCAGGCTGATCACGACCGGATGGCAGTGGCACTTGGCCGTCTGGCGGCTGAGGACCCTTCCTTCCGGATCGGCCGCGATCCCGAATCGGGGCAGGTGATCCTGCGGGGCATGGGTGAACTCCATTTGGAGATCATCGTGGACCGCATGCGCCGGGAGTTCCGGGTGGAGGCGGCGGTGGGCAAGCCGAAGGTGGCCTACCGTGAGACCATCACCGCTCGGGGCGAGGTTGATCACACACATCGGCGCCAGATCGGTAATGCCGGCCACTTCGCCCGCGTCAAGCTGGTGGTGGAGCCGGCGGCAGCGGGTCAGGGGCTGGTGTTCGTGAACAAGGTGTCGGCGGAAACGCTGCCCAAGGAATTTGTCACGGGCGTGCAGAAGGGGCTTGAGGCCGCCAGGACCTCGGGTGTGGTCGCCGGTTATCCGGTGGTCGATATCCGGGTCGAACTGGTCGACGGCGCCTTCCACGATGTGGAAAGTTCTGCGCAGACGTTTGAAATGGCTGCGCGGACGGCATTGCGGGAAGGGCTGGCCAAGGCTCGCCCCGTCCTGTTGGAGCCCGTGATGAAGGTCGAGGTGACGACCCCGGAGGAATATCTGGGCGATATCATCGGCGACCTGAACAGTCGTCGGGGACATATTCTTGGCATTGATCAGCGGGGTAACGCCCGGGTGATCGAGGCCAAGGTCCCGCTGGCGACGATGTTTGGTTATGTGAATGCGCTGCGGTCCAGCAGTCAGGGCCGCGCACAGTACTCCATGCAGTTTGAAACGTATGAACCGGCGCCACACGCCATCGCTGACGAGCTTCGCAGCAAGGTGGCCTGAACTGGTCGTCAACCGATTGAAATGAGGACGGAACATCATGGCTAAGGCTAAGTTTGAGCGGACGAAGCCGCACTGCAACATCGGCACCATCGGCCACGTGGATCATGGCAAGACGTCGCTGACGGCTGCCATCACGAAGGTGCTGGCGGAGTCCGGTGGGGCGACCTTCACCGCCTACGATCAGATCGACAAGGCGCCGGAAGAGAAGGCCCGCGGCATCACGATCTCGACCGCTCACGTGGAATACGAGACCGCGAACCGTCACTA
>CALRNG020000293.1:0-5417 GCA_943369495.1 Rhizobium sp. Q54 | reverse complement strand
AGGGGGTGCCACTGCGCCTGCCGCTGCATGCCGACCGGTCGCGCTATGCCGCCGAGGAGCTGGACAGCGCCGTCGCCGCCCTGCGCGGGGATGATGTGCCGCCGGTCTGGGCCATTGACGGCCTGATGTCCGCAGGTTTTATCCGCCGCTATACCGGCGATCAGCGCGCCTGTCTGGCCCTCTGGGAAGAGGCGGTGGCCGTCGCCGAACGGTTTGAGGTGGCCTCCGACATTGTCCGTCACCGCTCGCTTCTGGGTTGGCTGCGGGCGGAGCTGGGGGAGATGGAACAGGCGCGGGCGGAATTCGCCCGCGCATTGGCCCAGGCCGAACGCCATGGCCTGCCCCGCAACCTCACCCTGCTGCGGATGGCGGATGCCGAGTTCAACGACAACCAGATCGACCGCGCCATCGAGGTGACGCAGCAGGCCGTGACATCGGGCGAACCCATGCCGCCCACCATGCATCAGACGCTGCTGGCCAACCTGGCTTCCTATCTGTTGCTGCAGGGCCGCGTGATGGACGCGGTGCGCCACGCGCGCGACGCCCTGACTATCATGATCAAGGTCGATTACACCCACGCCCAGCCCTGGGCCCTGGAACGCGGCGCGCTGGTGGCGCTGACCCTGGGGCGGCAGGAGATGGCCTTGCTGCTGGCCACACTGGCGCGGCGGATCATCGATGACGGCAATGTCCGGCGCGCGGCGGCGGAACGTGAAATCCACACAAGGCTGTCCGCCGGGCTGCCCGGACTGGCCACGGCCACCGACGAATCGCCCTCTGTGTCAGAGGCGCTGACCGTCCTGCACGGGTTTTATGAGGAGGTCCTGGCCGGCACCGATGTGGCGTAGGGGGCCTGATGCAGCCGGGTGCCACAGGAACACATCGTCTCCTGCCTATCCGCCTTCGCGTCCGTTGCGCAACCGGTCGATCGCGGCCCAGAGTTCCTGGCCCCCCTTCTCCTGCCGGTCTGACAGTTTCTGAAGATCAGCGGCCAGATGGCCGATGTCAGAGGAGATTTTACTGACCATCATCTCCACCGCCGCAAAGGCCCGGCGCCCGGCCTTGTCATTGGCGATATCGGCTTCCGCCCGGTCCAGCCGGGCCGCGATACGCACCAGTTCCATCTGCATCTGATGCATCAGGGCCGGCAGTCCATCCAGTTGCTTCGCCTTGGACGCGGCCAGCCACCGAAGCCCCGCCACGGCCCCCGCCGCCGCCAGCGCCAAACCCCCGCCGGTCAGTGCATCGGTTGAAAGCAAATCCGCCATCTTCATGTCCTTGCTGCCTGAAGCCCCAAAAGCAAAGGCCCCAGCGCAGATGCAGCCGGGGCCTGTCGGGTCGATTGATAGCAGCAGCATCGGTCAGGGTAGGGGCGACGTCAAGAATTAATTCCTACAGTCCTTCATCGGACGGGCGTTGAAAAAGTCCGGTAGAAGACGTAGTTGCGTAGGAACCGCGCATGTCGCGGCCTTCCAGGCTTTACAGGTCGGGGGCGTTTACCGGACCTTTTCAACGGTGCCGTTCTTCAGCTGTTCAGCACACCAGCTTTTCCTCCGCCACCACCGTATCGGCGATGTTGGGCACCCATTTTTTCAGGTTGCTGGGGGCCGTGGCCGCTGCGGGCAGGGTCACGCCCAACTGTGCGGCCCGTTCCGCCCAGGCCTTACGCGTGGTGAAATCGGCTGCTTCCAGCCATCGCAGGGCTGCGATGACGCTGCGCTGCTTGAACCGTCGTGCCTCCGCAGCGGCGGCGATCTTCTCGGCTGCCTCGCCCTGGCGCTGCACCCGGGGTTTGGCGGCAGTCTTCACGGCCTTCTCAAGCTCACCCACATCCTTGCTGCGCACACGGAAAACCAGGCCGACCACGCGCCCGCCATTGCCGCCCCGGCCCTGCCGGATCTCGTCCATCTCCACGCTGAATTCGGCCAGCTCGTTGATCTCCTGAATAGCGGGGTCCAGCGCCTTCTTGCGCAGGTCCTTGAAATCCTTCAGCTTATCACGGCAGCCCAGGACATCGCGCACCTCGTCGATCTTCGCACTCCAATAAGGCTCCGTGGCCTTGCGGTCGGCATAGCGCTTCAGGATTTCATACAGCGTGAGGGCATATTTGCTGGTGAACTGATAGATCACCGATAATGATAGGGCCGAATAAAGGGCCGGTTCCACCAGCCGCTGCGCCACCTCTTCCGGGAACTCAAAGGTCAGCTCGCCCGTCACCTCATTGATGGTGACCCGGCCCAGCAAATGGTCGGACACCCAGGTCCGCCCGTCGGAGCCCAGCACGTCATACTGGACCAGCACCTTCTGCAGGCGGGTCAGGCTTTCCTTCAGCCAGAAATTGGTATCGCCATGCGAGGCGGCGTCGCGCGCCTCTGCCGCAAAGCGTCTGATGTCCGATAAATGCGTGTTGTGTCGCGTCGTCTTGCCGATATTGGGCGCGGCGATGGCCAGCAGATGGTTGAACAGCTTGCGGTCGGACAGGCGCAAATCCTCGTTGCCGGTCGCCCGCACCTCCACCAGGGCGGTGGCCTTGATCAAGGTCCCACTCAATTTCTTGCGGCGTGCCGTCTGGGTCGCCACAATGGATAGTGATGGTTCCGACACGAAACCCGCCCCCGTTTCCAGTGACCGCAGTTAAGGCATAACCCGGACCAGATGCCAAGAATTGAGTCCGTTGAAAATGTCCGTTGAAAAGCCCCGCTTTCCTTTAATCCTTGATTCCTTAAGTTCCTAGGCCTCAATCGTCACGGATTTTCAAGGGCTTGCAGGGTATACCCGGACAAACTCAACGCTCCCCCGGACCTTCACAACGTTTCAAAGGGAGGTTCTCAACGCCCCCTGGCGGACAACCCGGACCTTTTCAACGGTGCCCTTTGATATCAGTGCTTTGTGCCCCGCTACCGGACTTTTCCTACGCTTATCCGGACCTTATCAACGGCCCCCCGCTTCCGGCTTTCACCGGACATCCCCAACGGGGGCGGTAGAAGCCGCACGAATCAAGGGCTTGTGATTCGGATTCAGCGGACTTTTTCAACGGGTTCACCGGACTTCTTCAACGCCCCTGAGAAGCCTGTGGTGAATGCTGATGCGCATTCACCGGACATCTCCAACGGGGCCACAGGCTTTACCCGGACGTTTTCAACGGGGGGAATCGGGTGGGGCCGGGCAGGTCCGCGTGCCCGGCAATCCGGCCATGACCTGCCTGTACTTGGCGCGGTGGGAAACTTCGCCCAGCTTGGGGTGGAAGTCGGGGACGGAACCGGAGCCGACCCGGCACCTTGAAGAAGCAGAAAAACAGGCGATGGTGAGAGAGATGGATCAGATGCTGCGCCCCGTGGGGCTTTCCGATACCGATCTGCTGCGCACCCAGGGTGTGATCGGCGGCACCTGGGTCGGGGCGGATGCCGGCGGTACGCTGGCTGTGCGCAACCCGGCCACGGGCGCCTTGCTGGCGCGCGTACCGCTGATGGGCGCGGATGAGACCGCCCGCGCCATTGATGCCGCCGCCGCCGCCCTGCCGGCTTGGCGGGCCCGCACCGCGCAGGAACGGGGCAAGCTGCTGATGCGCTGGCACGATCTGATGCTGGCCGCTGCCGATGATCTGGCCCTGCTGCTGACCCAGGAACAGGGCAAGTCCCTGGCCGAGGCGAAGGGGGAAATCACCTATGGCGCCAGCTTTATCAGCTGGTTCGCGGAGGAGGCCCGCCGCGCCTATGGCGATGTCATCCCTACGCATAAGCCGGGATCGCGCCTGATCACCATCAAACAGCCGGTGGGCGTGGTCGGCGCCATCACCCCCTGGAACTTCCCCAACGCCATGATCACGCGCAAGCTGGGGCCGGCCCTGGCTGCGGGGTGTACCGTCGTGCTGAAGCCGGCGGAGGCGACGCCGCTGTCGGCCCTGGCCCTGGCGGTCCTGGCTGAACGCGCGGGCATCCCGGCGGGTGTGATCAACATTGTCATCGGCGACCCGGTTGCCATTGGGGGTGCTCTGACCGCATCCCCCACTGTGCGCAAGATCAGCTTTACCGGCTCCACCCGTGTGGGCCGGCTGCTGATGGCGCAAAGTGCGCCGACGGTCAAGCGCCTGTCGCTGGAACTGGGCGGTAATGCGCCCTTCATCGTGTTCGACGATGCCGATCTGGGGCCGGCGGTGACCGGGGCCATGGGCTCCAAATACCGCAATTCTGGCCAGACCTGCGTCTGCGCCAACCGGTTGTTTGTCGAAGACGGCATCCATGACGCCTTCGTCGCCAGGCTGGCCGACGAAGTGGGCAAGCTGAAGGTCGGCAATGGCTGCGACGTGGGCGTTAATCAGGGCCCGCTGATCAACCTGGCTGCCGTGGAGAAGGTGGAGGAACTGGTGGCCGACGCCCTGGCCAAGGGTGCGACGCTGGTGACCGGCGGCAAGCGCCATGAACTGGGCGGCTGCTTCTATGAGCCGACGATCCTGACCGGCATTACCGGGGAGATGCGGATCGCGCATGAGGAAATCTTTGGCCCCGTCGCCGCCATCCAGCGCTTCCGGGGTGAGGAAGAGGTGCTGCGTCTGGCCAACGATACCGAATTCGGCCTTGCCGCCTATTTCTACAGCCGCGACTTGGGTCGCATCTGGCGCGTGGCCGAAGGGCTGGAAAGCGGGATGGTCGGCGTGAATGAGGGCCTGATTTCCACTGAGATCGCGCCCTTCGGCGGCGTCAAACAGTCCGGCCTGGGCCGGGAAGGCAGCAGCCTGGGCCTGGATGAGTATCTGGAGGTAAAATACATCTCCATGGCGGTGGGGTGAGGGGCGGGCGTAGGCCTTCATCTGCTACTATCGCCTTCGCCGGGAAGGCAAAATGGCGGCCTTACGCCGCGCTGATCTGCTCCACCCCCACCGCTCCCCATCCCGGCGCGTGCGCCACCGCGTCGCCCACCAGGATCAGGGAGGGTGCGCCAGGGTCGGTCAGGGCAGGGGCGTGGGGCAGGTCGGCAATCGCCGCGAACCGCACCTCCGTGTCCGGGCGGCAGGCATTGGCAATCAGGGCGGCGGGAGTGCCGGGCGGCAATCCGGCCTTGATCAGGCTGGCGGCAATATCGCCCAGCCGGTCGCGGCCCATATAAAGCGCCAGTGTCGTGCCGGGGTCGGCCAGTTGGGTCCAGTCGATCCCGTCTGTCTCTCCCGATGTGCGACAATGGGCCGTGACCACGCGCATTGACCGCGCCACACCGCGATGGGTCAGCGGCAGGCCCAGCTGTGCCGCCGCCCCCATCGCCGCCGTGATGCCGGGGATCACCGTCACGGCCACGCCCTGGGCGCGCAGGAATTCCGCTTCCTCGCCGGCCCGGCCAAAGATGAACGGGTCCCCGCCCTTCAGCCGCACCACACGCAGGCCCTTCTTGGCGCAGGCGGCCATCATCCGGTTGGTGAAATCCTG
>CALRNG020000292.1:0-5419 GCA_943369495.1 Rhizobium sp. Q54 | reverse complement strand
AGACGGAAGACATTTTCTTCCGAGCGCACGTCGCGGCGTGACACGGTCCCGCCATCAAGGCCCTGACGCATGCGATCGCCATATTCATAGCCGATGACCGTCGCCACCTCCCGCGGCAGGGGGCACTGGTCGCAGATGGTGGGTGCGTTCTGCGCCGCGATGAAAACATTGTCGGCGGTGTAAAGGCGGCGCCCGAACCACAGATCATTGGGATAGGCGTACCAGGCGGGGGCGACATGGCAGACCATGTCCACATCCCCTGCCCGCACCAGTTCGGGCAGACGTTTGGGTGGCGCCAGCCGCACGTCTGCCCCGTGGCCCAGCCTTTCGGCCACCTTGCGACAAAGGTCGATAGCAAGGCCCCTGGCCTCTCCGCCGGCTTCATCCAGGATCAGATAGGGGGGCGGCAGACTGTCGGAAACGACCAGGCGCAGCGGCTTTCCGACAGCGTCGGCAGGGATTGCCAGCAAAAGCAGCAGGAGGATGCAGGGCAACAGCCCCATGCGTGCAATGCCCATCCCGGCCATACGCTGCTTCATCCCGTTGTTAACCATCGACCCGCAAAGGATGTAGGATTGTTTAATGATGATGCCAAGACTTGTTAGCGGGCGGGTCGGTGTGCGACGCTGGAAACCGGTGGAACATGGTGATGGAGGGGGTAATGGCGGCGGTTCTGGGCATTGGCGGTCTGTTCATCAAGGTTTCCGACCCGGCGGCTATGGGCGACTGGTACCGCCGAGTCCTTGGAATCGACTGGGGCGACTTTGGCGCCATGTTCGCCCATCCTGATCGGGGCTTCACCCTGCTCAGCGGCTTCAAGGCGACCAGCAGCTATTTCGATCCCAGCCCCCTGCCCGTCATGGTGAACCTGATCGTCGATGATCTGGACGGGATGCTGGAACGCGCACGCGCAGCAGGGGTGGAGCCGCTGGGCCGTGACGACAGCGACCCCAATGGCCGTTTCGGCTGGCTGATCGACCCATGGGGTCTGAAGATCGAGCTGTGGGAAGCGCCGCCGAAGGCAGCGGATTAGGGCATATTTCCGCTGAGCGGAAACACGCCCTAACCTTGCGTTTTCCTCAGTCGCCGGCGCTGCATCCGCAGCTTGGCTGCGCCGCACGAGCGGCGCGGCGGCTGTCGCCGCCGGAGTTGTTTCCGATTATCCGGAAACAACTCTAAACCCGCTTGCCGCCAGGGCGGGCCATATGGCGCGGATCGGTATAGGCCTTGGCGGCGGCTTCAGGCTTTTTCAGATTTTCCATCAGCGTCATGGCAAAGCGCCCGCCATCATTGCGCGATTGCAGGAAGGCGGCGACCACGTCGCGCGCCGCATCCTTGTCGTAAGGCACATGGTCGGGCGGCAGGGTGCGGGCTGCCTCCGCCGCCTCGGCGGCTTTCTGCGCCCGGGCCAGCACATCGGGATCAATGCGCCGCCGGATGGTACGGATCTGGCGCAGCAGTTCGGCTTTCGCGTCGCTGGTCATCGCTGTTGGCCCTGGATTGGTGCTGCCCACAGGATGCGCGTATGGGCCTTTGCCCGCAAGGGGCATTGAAATCACGAATGAAATCATCGGGGCCGGCCCACAAGGGGTTGCGCGGGCGCCGCCTTGCCCTATCTTGGGCGACCTGTGCCGGGATGAATACGGGAGAGAAACCCCATGGACCGCGTTGACGCCGAAGCCCAGTGCCTGTTGTCCCCCATCAACCCCACCCTGTCGCGACGGATGTTCGCCATGACGACCCTGGCGGGCGGTTTCGCCCTGTCCACCCTGCCCGTTTCCGCGCAGACCATCACCACGCCCACGGATGGGCTGGTCGCGGGTGAGGTGTCGATCCCGGTGGAGGGCGGCAGCCTGCCCGCCTACCGCGCCAAGCCGGCGGGCGCCGGCCCCTTCCCCATCGTGATGGTGGTGCAGGAAATCTTCGGCGTGCATGAACATATCAAGGATGTCTGCCGGCGCTTTGCCAAGGAAGGCTATCTGGCCGTCGCGACCGAACTGTTCGCGCGCCAGGGCAATGCCGCATCCTTCACGGATACCGGCGCCCTGATCCGGGAACTGGTGAGCAAAGTACCGGATGCGCAGGTCATGGCTGACCTGGATGCCACGGCAGCCTGGGCCGCCAAGGATGGCGGCGATGCCGCCCGGCTGGGCATTACCGGTTTCTGCTGGGGCGGTCGCACCACCTGGCTTTATGCCGCGCACAACCCGAAACTGAAGGCCGGTATTGCCTGGTATGGCCGCGTGACCAGTGCGCCGACCGCGCTGCAGCCCATGGTACCGGTCAATCTGGTGCAGAAGATGGTGGCACCGGTCCTGGGCCTTTATGGCGGCAAGGATGGCGGCATCCCGATGGCCGATGTGGAACGGATGCAGAAGGCACTGACGGCGGTGAATTCCCGCAGCACCTTCCATGTCTATCCCGACGCCCCCCACGCCTTCCACGCCGATTACCGCCCCAGCTACCGCCCCGACGATGCCAAGGATGGCTGGAAGCGCTGTCTGGAATGGTTCAGGGCTAACGGGGTTTAGTTTGCCTCAAACGCCGGCGCCGCATCCGCGGCTTGGCTTCACGCCCGCACGCGCGGGCGCGGCGGCGGTCGCCGCCGGAGTGGTTTCAGCCTTCGCTGAAACCACTCTCCCCCATGGCGATCATGCCCGACCGGTCTTTCTGACGCTTGCAGCAACGGGGGCGGGACAGCATAGTCCCGCCCCGCCGATCCACGCCGTCAGCAGAAAGCCCGCTCCATGGCCGTCCATCCGCATGATATAGATGCCCGCGCCGAGACCTTCGCCCATCGTGATCTGCTGGGGATCGAGGGGCTGACGGCGCCGGAGATTAATCTGCTGCTGGATACCGCCGACCGCTATGTCGAGCAGAATCGCGGTGAGAACCGGGTGACGAACAAGCTGGCGGGCAAGACCATCGTCAACCTGTTCTTCGAAAATTCCACCCGCACCCGCACCAGCTTTGAACTGGCTGCCCGCCGCCTAGGGGCTGATGCCATCAACATGTCGGTCGATGGCAGTTCGGTAAAGAAGGGCGAGACCCTGATCGACACCGCCCTGACCTTGAACGCCATGCATCTGGACGCGCTGGTGGTGCGGCATCAGGAATCGGGCGCGCCGAAGCTGCTGGCCAGCAAGGTGAACTGTGCCGTCATCAATGCCGGCGACGGGCAGCATGAGCATCCGACCCAGGCGCTGCTGGACGCGCTGACCATCCGCCGCCGTCTGGGCACGCTGAAGGGTCTGACGGTCGCCATCTGTGGCGACATCCTGCATAGCCGCGTGGCCCGGTCCAATATTCATCTGCTGAACATCATGGGCGCTCATGTCCGCGTGGTGGCGCCCCCCACCCTGCTGCCCGGTGCCGTGGAGCGGATGGGGGTGGAGGTTCATCACTCTATGGCCACAGGGTTGAGGGATGCCGACATCGTCATGATGTTGCGGTTGCAGTTGGAACGTATGCAGGGCCAGTTCCTGCCCAGCCAGCGGGAATATTTCCGCTTCTTCGGTCTGGATTACGAGAAGCTGGCCGTCGCCAAGCCCGGCGCCCTGATCATGCATCCAGGCCCCATGAACCGGGGCGTGGAGATCGACAGCCTGGTGGCCGACGATATCCACCGGTCGGTGATTTTGCAGCAGGTGGAACTGGGCGTGGCGGTGCGCATGGCCTGCCTGGACCTGCTGACCAGCGCGCCTTATACCAAGAGCCATTGTTAATGGCTCTTGGTAATGCTTGCTCCCTCAGGCGCCGGGCGCCCACATCCGTGGGCTTGGGCTTTACGCGCACATGGGTGCGCGGGCCGGCGGTCGCCGGCCTCCAAGGGGCATTGTCCATGACCCTTGGTACTAAACCGCCTGACAGCCCTTAACCCCAGTCCCAGACGCCAGGTTCCCGCCGACGGCCTTCCATATTCGCAGGCGGTGGCGGTGCGGTGCCCGCATCCGCCCCGGCACGGGAGGGGCGGTACATCTTGTCCCCGATGCGGGGCAGCAGCCGGAATGGGCTTCCCGTGAAATCGGACGGCGTCAGCAATGGCCGTTCCGCGATGTCGCAATGATCCATGGCATCCTCCCGTGAGCATGCCCACTATATAGAACATTTCATGAACAATGACAAGTCGGCTTGAAGGGGCCGTCGCAGACAGACGTATGTTCCCCCCGACCGGCCACCCTCACCGCAAGGATCGGAATGCGCCCGGCATCCCCCTGATCCATGCTGTCATCTGTCACGATCTCAAAGGATGGGGGAGCGATGTCACGCTTGGACGCATATGACTGGTCATCAATCACGGATGAGTTGAATAACCAGGGCTGCGCCCTGCTACCGGGCCTGCTGACGGCCGCGGAATGCGCGCGGATTGCCGGCATGTACCCGGATGAAGGCCATTTCCGCAGCCATGTGATCATGGCCCGGCATGGATTCGGGCGGGGGGAGTACCGGTATTTCCGCTATCCGTTGCCAGACCCGGTGCAGGCCATGCGCACGGCGCTCTATCCGCGTCTGGCCCTGATTGCCAATGACTGGAACGCGCGACTGGGCCGGGAACGGCATTATCCGGCGGCGCATGGCGAGTATCTGGCGCAATGCCATGCGGCAGAACAGAAACGCCCGACACCGCTGCTGCTGCGTTATGGTCCCGGCGACTATAATTGCCTGCATCAGGATCTATATGGCGATGTGGTCTTTCCGTTGCAGGTGGCCGTGCTGCTGTCAGAACCCGGCCGCGATTTCACAGGCGGGGAGTTTGTCCTGACCGAGCAGCGGCCGCGCATGCAAAGTCGGGTGGAAGTCGTCCCCCTGCGCCAGGGCGACGCCGTGATCTTCGCCGTCAATGAACGCCCCACCCAGGGCACACGTGGCCCCTATCGCGTGGCGATGCGCCATGGAGTCAGCCGGATACGGGCCGGCCAGCGCCATACGCTGGGGATCATCTTCCACGATGCGCGGTAGCCTGTACCGACATTAGGTGTCATATTTCTATTAACTACCATAGGCAGATATGTTATCAGTCATAACTCTACCTTAAATATAGGTGCATAATGACATCCGGAACCTCCATTGAGCAGATTTTAAAAGCGGCGACTCTTGATGGCGCCCCACAAATACCCCTGATTTTCATAACGTTCGAGACCATGACCAAGATCGGGATCAATGTCAGTGTCACCGTGCCTGGTTGGAACGACGGACAGCCTGTTTCCGCGGTTTACGAATTCGACACGGGCGGAAAAGGCTTTTGGTTGGATTCCGTGAATGTTGACATGGCAAATGTGAACTCGCTCGGGGCTGTGGAAACACTCTACACCAGCGGAAATTTTTACAGCGGTGTCGCTGCAGCAGCCACGATTACGTTTCCCGATGTTACGCTGCCGTCGGGCACATCGAACCCTAGCATTACGGCCAATGTTGGCTT
>CALRNG020000291.1:0-5428 GCA_943369495.1 Rhizobium sp. Q54 | reverse complement strand
ACCATATGATTAACTGCCCGATCCATGTCCGGTCTGTGCGCGTCGTCACTGTCGCTGAAAAACAGGCGGGCTGCGGATGATATCGATGTCTTTGCCGGTGCCGGGGGGCGGCAGCAGCGCCGATCAGGCAATGGCACCTCGCCGGCCATGTTTCCATGGATTTTCTCGGTAACAGCCCTGGACATGCGACTGTACACACCGCACATAGACGCGGGGCAATGTACCGGTGCAGTTGGAGTGATAATCATGGGTTTTGCGCGTCGCATCGCGCCGGCCGCCATCGCGGCCATCGCCACTTTTTCCCTGTTCGCGGCCGGTGCCATGCCGGCTTTTGCGGAAATGGTCCTCAATCGCGGCAACCAGGCGGAACCGACCTCGCTGGACCCGCACAAGGGCACCGATGTGCAGTCGGCCCGCATTGGCTATGACCTGTTCGAAGGCCTGATGACCTTTGGCCCCGATGGCAAGACCATCCCCGGCGTGGCGGAAAAGTGGGAAATCAGCCCCGATGGCTTGACCTATACTTTCACCCTGCGCGCCGACGCCAAATGGTCGGACGGTACCGCGGTGACGGCCGACGATTTCGTCTTCTCCTGGCGCCGGCTGGTCAATCCCAAGACCGCGTCCGACTATGCCTATTTCCTGTGGCCCGTGAAGAACGGGGAGGCGATCAGCAATGGCAAGCTGGCGCCCGACAGCCTGGGCGCCGTGGCCGTCAACCCGCGCACCCTGAAGGTGACGCTGGAACGGCCCACCGGCTATTTCCTGGCCTCGCTGGTCCATCGCATGACCTATCCGGTGTCGAAGGCCAATGTGGAAAAGTTCGGGGCCGATTTCGTGAAGCCGGGCAATCTGGTTTCCAACGGCGCGTACAAGCTGACCGACTACATGCCGCAATCCTTCGTCAAGGCCGTGAAGAACCCGTTCTTCCGCGAGGCGAAGAGTGTGAAGGTCGATACGGTCGTCTTCCACCATACCGACAGCCCGGAGACCGAGCTGCGCCGCTTGCGCGCCGGTGAACTGGATATCGTGCAGATGGCGCCGGTCACCCAGATCGACTGGCTGCGGCAGAACATGCCGGAAGTGATGGATTTCTATCCGGTGCTGGGCACCCAGTATCTGGCCATCAATATGACGAAGGAGCCGCTGGCGTCGAACCCCAAGCTGCGCCAGGCCCTGTCGCTGGCGGTCGATCGGCAGATCATCGTGGACAAGATCACCAAGTCCGGTGAGGTCCCCGCCTATACGCTGACGGCACCCGGCGTGCCCGGTTACACCCTGCCTGAGGCCAACATGGCCAGGGCGACGCAGGCCGAACGCGACGCCATGGCCAAGAAGCTGGTGGCCGAGGCTGGCTATGGTCCCGGGGGCAAGCCTTTCACTGTCGAGATCCTGCACAATACCAACGAAAGCACCCGCAAGATCGCGGTGGGCATCGCCTCCATGTGGCAGTCCAAGCTGGGCGCCAAGGTCAGCCTGAACAACCAGGAATGGAAGGTGGTTTTGCAGAATGCCGGCGAGAAATCCTATGCCAACAGCGTCGTGCTGGGCTGGATCGCCGACTTCCCCGACCCCTATACCTTCCTGAAACTGTTCCTGGGCGATGTCGGCAAGATGAACCGGTCCGGCTATAATAACGTCGCTTATGACGCCAAGCTGAAGGAGGCCAACCTGACCACCGATCCGGCCAAGCGTCTGGCCCTGGTGGCAGAGGCGGAAGCCATGATGCTGGCCGATGCGCCCATGATCCCCATCTACCACACCTCCTACCGCAATCTGGTGCATCCGCGCGTCAAGGGCTGGTTCGAAAGCCCGATGGGTGTGCAGCCCACGCGCTATATCGAGGTTAACCGCTGACCGGCGGGCAATGGACCAGCGCCCGCCGGCAAAGGCGGGCGCAATAAACCGCGCCACAGAAAACAAGGCTCGGAGCAATCAGGCGGTTCGCAACCCAACATGTAAGGAACAGGAGACAATCGGGCATGTCGTTATTGTGGAAGAGGATGCGCGGCCTGGTGGCCGCCACCGCCCTGCTCGTCTCGGGCATGGGACTGGCGGCGCTGCCGGCGCAGGCGGAAAAGGTGCTGCACCGGGGCAATGCTGCGGAGCCGGAGACCCTGGATCCCGCCAAGTCCAGCGGCGTGCCCGAAAGCTGGCTGCAATATGACCTGTTCGATGGGCTGCTGGTGCCCGACGGCAAGGGCAACTTCATTCCGGGTGCCGCCGAGAAATGGGATGTCAGCGCCGATGGTCGTGTCTACACCTTCCACCTGCGCCGCAATGCCAAATGGTCGGACGGCACGCCGGTGACGGCGCAGGACTGGGTCTATTCCTGGCGCCGTCTGGTCGATCCCAAGACCATGGCCGATTACGCCTATTTCCTGTGGCAGGTGAAGAACGCGCAGGACATCACCCAGGGCCGCAAGGCGCCGGAGACGATGGGTGTACGCGCGGTCGATGACTATACGTTCGAGGTGACGCTGGGCGCGCCCACCCCTTACTTTCTATCGATGCTGCATCATCATTCCACCTACGCCGTATCAAAGGCGAATGTGGAAAAGTTCGGGGCGGAGTTCGTGAAGCCCGGCAATCTGGTCACCAACGGCGCCTATATGCTGGTGGAATCGGTGCCGCAGAGCCATATCAAGATGGTGAAGAACCCCCATCATTACGATGTGGCCAATACGAAGATCGACACGGTCTTCTTCTATCCGACCGAAAACCAGGAAGCCGAGCTGAAGCGCTACCGCGCCGGTGAACTGCATATCACGTACGAGGTGCCGGTGACGCAGATGCAGTGGCTGCGCGAAAACCTGAAGAGCGAACTGCGTCTGGCGCCCTATTTCGGCACCTATTTCTATGCACCCAACCTGACCAAGGAACCCTGGAAGTCCAACAAGAACCTGCGTCTGGCGCTGAACCTGGCCATCGACCGTGACATCATCGTGGAAAAGGTGAACCAGCGCGGCGAAATCCCGGCCTATAGCTTCGTGCCGCCCGACACGACCAGCTATACCCAGCAGATTCCCGACTACGCCAAGTGGACGCAAGATCAGCGCGACGCCAAGGCCAAGGAACTGATCGCCAAGGCGGGTTACGGACCGGGCACCAAACCGCTGGAGATTGAGGTCCTTTACAATACCCAGGAAAACCACCGCAAGGTGGCCATTGCCGTCGCCGCCATGTGGCAGCAGAAGCTGGGCGTGAAGGTGACCTTGAACAATCAGGAATGGAAGGTGTTCTTGAATACCCGTGACGAGAAGAAGTTCAAGGACATCACCCGCCACGGCTGGATCGGCGATTACAACGACGCCAATAACTTTCTGGAGCTGCTGCGCGGCGATATCGGCAAGCAGAACCCGGCTGCCTTCTCCGACCCGCAGTTCGACCTGCTGATGGCCGAGGCCAACACCACAGCCGACACGGCCAAGCGTGCGTCCCTATTGCAGCAGGCCGAACGGCTGATGATCGAGGAAGTGGCCGTCTTCCCGATCCATTTCTACAGCTCCAAGCACATGGTCAGCCCCAAGCTGATCGGCTGGACCGACAATCTCCAGGACCTGCACCCGTCGCGCTTCCTCGACCTGAAGCCGTAAGCAGCACTTTCCCGCAACCCCGGCCGCGCCAACGGTCGGGGTTTTTTCTTGCCCGCGTTCCGGGGCGGTCTATCCTGGGATCCGGTCCCTTGGTGGAATGGAGAATATCCGGTGCGGTTCCTGGCAACGTGCGTCACCTGTCTTCTGCTGCTGGCCGTCCTTCTGGGGACGCCCGCGCGGGCGGAGATGGTGCTGCACCGGGGCAACGGGTCGGAGCCGGAAACGCTGGACCTGCATAAATCGACCGGCGAGGGCGAAAGCTGGATCGAGATGGACCTGTTCGAAGGGCTGGTCACAGCCGATGCGCAGGGCCGCGTCGTCCCTGGTGCCGCGCTCTCCTGGACCATCAGCGATGACCGCCTGACCTATACATTCAAGCTGCGGCCCAATGGCAAATGGTCGGACGGCACGAAGGTGACGGCATCGGACTTCGTCTTCTCCTGGCGCCGGCTGGTATCGCCCGCCACCCGCTCCCGCTACGCCTTCTTCCTGTGGACCGTGAAGAACGCGGAGGCCGTGTCAAAGGGGGAGATGCCGCCGACTTCCATGGGCGTGGAGGCGGTGGACGACCTGACTTTGCGTGTCACGCTGGAGGCCCCGACCTCCTATTTCATGTCTTCGCTGCTGCATCATTCCACCTATGCCCTGTCGCAGGCCAGTGTGAAACGGTTCGGGGATGATTTCATCAAACCCGGCAACCTTGTCTCCAACGGTGCCTTCATGCTGGCCGAGGCGGTGCCGCAGGGGCATGTGAAGCTGGTGCGCAACCCGCATTTCCATGCCGCTTCCACGGTGGCGCTGGACGCCGTCTATTTCTACCCCACGGAAAACCGCGAGTCCGAGCTGAAGCGCTTCCGCGCGGGGGAATTGGACGTGACCTATGACCTGCCCGATGGGCAGATCGCCTGGGTGCGACAGAACATGCCCGCCGATTTGCGGCTGGCACCCTTCTTCTCTACCTACTGGTTCTGCTTCAACCTGCGCAATGAACCGTGGAAGTCGAACCCCGACCTGCGGGCCGCCCTGTCGCTGGCCGTCGACCGGCAGCTGATCGTGGACAAGATCACCCAGGCCGGCGAAATCCCGGCCTACACCGTTACCCCGCCGGGGACCGAGAATTATGTGGCCCCCCTGCCGGAATGGGCCCGCTGGACCCAGGCGCAGCGCGACGCCAAAGCCAAGGAGCTGCTGGCCAAGGCCGGCTATGGTCCCGGCGGCAAACCGCTGGAGGTGGAGATCCTGTTCAATACCTCGGAAAATCACCGCAAGATCGCCATCGCGCTGGACAGCATGTGGCGGCAGAAACTGGGCATCCGGGTGAAGATGACCAACCAGGAATGGAAGGTGGTGTTGCAGTCCCGGGCCGAGGGCAAGTTCCAGGACCTAGTGCGCGCCGGCTGGATCGGTGACTATAACGACGCCTATTCCTTCCTGTCCCTGTTCCTGTCGGACGTGAAGGGCCAGAACCACAGCGCCTACGCCAATCCCGACTATGACCGTCTGGTCCGCGCCGCGTCATCGGAGGTGGAGCCGGCGGCCCGGCGGCAGTTGCTGCAACGAGCCGAGGCCTTGATGCTGGCCGACCATCCCGTGATCCCCATCTACACCTATGTCACCACCCACATGGTGTCGGCCCGCGTCAGCGGCTGGCAGGACAATATCCGCAACCTGCATTTGTCGCGGTATCTGTCGGTGGTCAGATAGGGAGGTCGACAACAGCATTTGCGGACAGGGTTATGTCACCCTGCGGGCTGGGAGGCTCTCTATCATACTATCGGTCAAAATTCTTGACCGATAGTATCCGCGCCGACTGGCGCGGCGCGGCCCATGCC
>CALRNG020000290.1:0-5435 GCA_943369495.1 Rhizobium sp. Q54 | reverse complement strand
TGACCTATGGCAGCTTTGCCGATCTGGTGGCGGGCAAGGGCGTGACGCTGGTGCCCGTGGAAGGCGATATCCAGGCCGACCTGAAGGGACCGGAGGCCACCGCCATGTTCGCGGAAGGGGCCAAGCCCGGCGTCGTGATGGCGGCCATGCGCGCCATTGCCGAGAGGAATGGCGAGAGCTGGGCTCGCCTCCTTCTGGAGGAGGCGCGGACGGCGGATCTGCTGATCCCGGCGGGGGCCAGTGTCTTTATCGGGGCGTCGGTGGCCGAGGCGTTGAACATCCCCTATGTCCATGCCTATCCGCAGCCGACATTGCCGACCCGCGCCTTTCCCAGCGCCATGGTGCCGCCGCAGGGTAAGCGTCCCGGTCTGAGCAATCTGTTGCAGAGCTGGACGATATCCATCGTCTTCTGGCAGATTTTCCGCAAATCGGTGAACCGGGTGCGGCGGGAACTGCTGGGTCTAAAGCCCTATCCGTTTCAGGGGCCATACTGGCGCTGGCACCGTCAGGGCCTGCCCATGTTGATGGAATACAGCCCGATCCTGGTGCCCCGGCCCGAGGATTGGCCGCCGGCGGCCAAGGTTGTGGGCTTCTGGTTCCTGGACCACCCGGAATGGGAGATGCCGGACGATCTGTCGGCCTTTCTGGCGGCGGGTCCTGCCCCCGTCTATATCGGGTTCGGCAGCATGATGCCCGGCGACCCGGCCCGCACCACCCGCCTCATCGTGGAGGCGGTACGCAAGGTGGGATGCCGCGCCGTTCTGGCCGGCGGCTGGGGCGGGTTGAAGCCTTCAGGGCCGACGCCGGACATTTTCCCGCTTTCAGCGGCACCGCATGACCGACTGCTGCCCCATATGGCGGCGGTGGTGCATCATGGCGGGGCCGGGACCACGGCGGCCGGCGTGCGCGCCGGCGTTCCAGCCGTGATCGTGCCGTTCCTGGCGGATCAGTTCTTCTGGGCCTGGCGCCTGGACGAACTGGGGGTGTGCGGCGGCATGCTGCGCCACCGCGACCTGGATGCCGATCAGCTGGCGGCGGCCATCCGCCGCTGTCTGGAGGATCAGGCCATGCGGGAACGCGCGGCGGATTTGGGCCGGCGGGTGCGGGCCGAGGATGGGCTGGGCGCGGCGGTGAGGGAGATTGAGGCGGTGGCCACCGCCCGCTGAATGAAAAAAGGGCCGCCCGGTTGGGGCGGCCTGAAGTGGGGTGACAAGAAGAGAGAGAACCGTCGCCGTCCCCACCCGTGCCGGTTGGGACGAAACGGGTCCGCCGGCTATCACTTAGCCGGGCAGACGGCGTTGCCCGGATCAGCGTCCAGCTTCAGATCGGTGACCGTCAGGCCCAGCCGACCCTCGGTGCTGATCACCACGGGTGCTTCGATACTCGCCATCTGCGCACCGGCAGCGGCGAAACATTTCAGGGAAATCTTGGTGGTCTGGAAGGTGCCCGGCTTGGCGTCGGTCAGGATCTTGGTCAGGTCCAGATCGGCGCGGCAGTTGGGGCCGCAGACCATGGAGACGAAGGCCTTGCCCGTCGGTGTCTGATCGACGCGATAGCGCAGCGACAGGGTGACATCGCCGTTCGACTGCCGCGACAGATCAACAGCACGGCCGGAAATGACGAAGGAACCCAGGCCCGTACCACTCCAGATCAGCTGCTTGGCATCTTCCTGGGCGGCGACATCGACCGACTTCAGGTCCACGACCTTGCCCGGGCTGGTGCCGGTGGTGGTGGTGACGCGTAGGTCCCCCACCTTGTCGGCGATGGCCAGCGACCAGGGGGCGGGGGCCCCGCCGCGACGGAAGAACACGCCGGTGGAGGAACCGGACCCGGCGGGAACACCGCTATTCTCCGACAAAGGCGCCAGATCGCCCTTGTCCTTGTAGGTCAGGCCATAGCCATAGGCGAATTGCGGATCGTAATTGGCATCGCCGCGGTTCAGCGGGGTCTGCACGGCATTCTTGGGCCAGGAGAAGGACAGCTTGCCATTGAAGTCATGCTTCACCTTGCCGTCCGCACCCTTGAACAGCACGTCGGCGACGCCATTCCCCTCGGTCCCCGGCAGCCAGGCGGCGACGAAGGCGTCGGACGCGTTGATCTCCGGGTTCACCCACATGGGGCGGCCCGACAGGAAGACGGCGACGGTGGGGATGCCCTGGGCCTTCAGCTTCTTCAGCAGGGCCAGGTCGGCCTTGTCGCCCGGCTGAAACTCCAGCGTCTCCACATCGCCCTGGAATTCGGCATAGGGCTCCTCCCCGAACACCACGATGGCGACATCGGGCTTGTCCTTGAAGGCGCCGGCCTTGTCATAAGCGATGGAGCCACCGGCGGCGGCGACCGTTTCATTGATGCCGTCCAGGATGCTGGTGGCACCGGGGAATTCGTCATTGCGGTTGCCGGTCCCCTGCCAGGAGATGGTCCAGCCGCCCGCCTGCTTGCCGATATTGTCCGCCCCGTCGCCGGCGACCAGAACCTTGGCCTTGGGCGACAGCGGCAGCACACCGCCCTGGTTTTTCAGCAGCACCAGCGATTTGCGCACGGCCTCGCGCCCGACAGCGCGGTTTTCAGCGCTGCCCAGGGTGGAGATGGCGGGGACATCCTTGCGGTCCTTCGGTGCCGGCTTGTCGAACAGACCAGCATGGAACTTCACGCGCAGGATGCGGCGCACGGCGTCGTCCAGGCGGGCCATGGGGATGGTCCCGTCCTTCACCTGCGCCAGCGTGTTCTTGTAAAGCAGTTCCCAGCTGTCGGACGCCATATACATGTCCAGACCCGCGATCAGCGAGGTCGGGCAATTATACTTGGTGCAGCCCGGCACCTGATCATGGGCGTTCCAATCGCCCACGATGAAGCCGTTGAAGCCCATCCGGCCCTTCAGGACATCGGTCATCAGCTGCTTGTTGCCGTGATGCTTGATGTTCTGCCAGGAGCTGAACGAGGTCATGATGGTCAGCACGCCGGCGTCAATGGCGGGCGGGTAGCCGGCATTGTGCAGGCGGACCAGTTCGTCCTCGGTGATCTTGGCGTCGCCCTGGTCACGGCCACCATCGGTGCCGCCATCGGCCAGGAAATGCTTGGCGGTGGCGACCGTGCGGCCCGGCTTCATGAAATCCTTGGAGCCGATGACGCCCTGGATGCCTTCGACCACGGCGCCGGCATAGGCGGCCACGATCTCCGGATCCTCAGAGAAACCTTCATAGGAACGGCCCCAGCGATCATCCCGCACCACCGACAGGGCCGGGGCGAAGGTCCAGTCGATGCCGGTGGCGGCCATTTCGCGGGCCGTCACCTCCCCCGTGCGCCGCAGCAGATCGCGGTCGCGTGTGGCGCCCAGCGCGATATTGTGCGGGAAGATGGTGGCCGAACCGATATTGCCATGGCCATGGACGGCATCAACGCCGAAAATCACCGGAATCTGGACCCGTCCCGGCTTCTTTTCCATGGAAACCCGGTAGAATTCATCCGCCAGGTCCAGCCAGGCCTGCGCAGAGGCGCGGTCATCGCCGTTTGGCCCGGAATTACCGCCCGCCAGGATCGATCCCAGCGGATATTTGCGCAGATCGGCGGGCTTAATCGTGGAAATATCGCCCTGAATGGTCTGGCCGACCTTTTCTTCCACGCTCATCTGCGCCATCAGCGCATCGATCTTCTTTTCGATGGCGGGGTCGATCAGGCGCTGGGTCTTGGCGGCGGGCCATTTTTCGGGATGCAGGGTCTGCGCCGGGGACGCCGTGCCGTCGGCGGAATAGGCGACGTTGGCCGACAGTACCCCACCCAGGCCGGCCACCAGGGCCAGCGCGCTGACAAGGCCAAGGGCGCGGGCCAGCCGCGTGGTTTGCTTCGACGTCACTTGCATCCTCCCAATCTGCTTTCGTTCATTGCTGCCGGCGGTTTTTTGGCCCGACGGCGCCTCTTGTCCTGACATCGTTGTCAGATGAAATGACATCAACGCGGCGGGCTGTCAACGCCCAACTCTCAGATTTTCTCCCAACTCTGCCGTCGATATCGGACCAGCAGGGGGGATTGGCCCATCGGTGCCTATGTCAACGCTGTCAGGTGTGATGTCCGCACGTCAATCCGCCCGTAACCCTGGCGGCTGAGGGGGTTACCGCTACCATGATTCTGCTATCCCTTGCAAAGCTTTAGGCGGTGCAAGGGGCTGGGGCAGGGGGATTTTTGTATCGGCAATTGGCAGCGATGTCAATTGGGCTATTACCGGCTTCTGATCCGACCTGGTTCGCTGCACCTGCGAAGAAAACCCATATTTTCCGCCAAATTTATGTAGATTTCCGCCTCGCGGGCACCTCCTGCCAAATCATGACAGCGTTATCAAAGACTATTGACTGCGCTGTCAATATTGTCCAAGGTGTGCGCCGGGCGATGAACCACATGAAGAAGGCTTGTGCGCCCAATGCCGAGGGGGAGGAGCCTGACATGGGCCTGTTTACGGCACGCGTCATCAGCTCCCATTAAATAAAGCAAAATGCCTTATTTGGGCTAAATCCTTACGGGAGGTAAAAAATGTCAGTCAAGTTAAAGCCCGGATTCTATCTGGGTTCCGTTGCCGCCATCGCATTGGCGACGGCGATGCCGGCCCTGGCGCAGCAGGCGCCGGCCCCGTCGGCGCCAGCCGCCGAGGGCACGCTGGACGAGATCATCGTGACCGGCTTCCGTGCCTCGCTGGCCAATGCGCTGCAGACCAAGCGCAATTCCAACGAGATCATCGAATCCATCACCGCCGAGGATATGGGCAAGTTCCCGGACCAGAATATCGCGGAAAGCCTGCAGCGCCTGTCGGGCGTGCAGATCGACCGCGACAATGGCCAGGGCACCAAGGTCCGTATCCGTGGTCTGGACCAGAATGTCACGCTGCTGAATGAGGAGATTTTCCTGACCGGTCTGGAAATCTTCACCCTGGGTGAAGGCCAGAACCGCAATACCGACAGCCTGGAAGGCGTGCCGTCGGAACTTCTGGGGGGCGTGGACGTCTATAAGTCGCCCAACGCCCGCCTGCTGGAAGGCGGTCTGGGTGGTACGGTCAACCTGAAGACCCGTAACCCGCTGGTCCTGGAGCCCGGCTATACCATCGCCGGCAACGTGCGCGGGGCCAAGTCGACGGGTGCGGATGGCGGCTGGAAGCCGCTGGGCGCGCTGGCGCTGGGTTACAACTGGGACGACAAGGCGGCCTTCATTGCCACCCTGTCCTATGACAAGCAGAACAGCCAGACGGACGTTCTGGGCGGTCAGAACCGCGGCAATTGGCGCTTTGCCGACCGTGGGGACAGGGCCACCGTCTCCAAGAACTACTACGCCCCTGAATATCGCTACGCCACCGACCGCGAACAGACCCGCGAACGGATCGGCGGGTCGCTGGCCGGTGCGGTGCAGCTGTCCGATGCGGTGGAAGTGTCGGGCGAATGGTTCCATTCCGAACT
>CALRNG020000289.1:0-5435 GCA_943369495.1 Rhizobium sp. Q54 | reverse complement strand
TCACCCTTCGGGAGGAAAACACGCCGTTCCCGGTTGCCCTTGCCCTTTACACGAATGCTGCCGTCATTTTGATCAAGATCATCAATCGTGATGCTGACCAGCTCACCAACCCGGATGCCGGTGGAGAAGAGGCAAACGATGATAAACCTGAGCATCTGCGCGGTATGGCCACCATCCAGCCCGTCGCAGACCCGAAGCAAGGCCCTCATCTCATTGACCGCAAGATTTCTCGGCAACCGGTGTGGAAGCCGGATGCTGAGATCCAGCCGATGGAACGGGCTCAGCGGGATGACTTCGTCACGCTCCAGCCAGCGGAACATGACCTTCAACGACGCCATCCGGCGCTTGGCAGATGTTTCCTTGAGCCCGTCCACATCGAATAGCTTGCGTGCGAAGCGGCGTAAGCTATCTCGATCAATGTCCGCCACAGCCTTGGTGCCTCCAACAAAAGCAGAGAACTCTGCGAAATCTGTCTGGTAGGCACGTAGCGTATTGGGGGAAAGGCGCTTTCCGATACGGCAATGGTCAAGGAACCGGGAAATGGCCTCAGCCAGTGTGCATTCCATGGCATTCCCTTGTATGGTTGGGAAAGCCTGTTTCCTCGCATAAATCAAGAAGCGCAAGGGGGCTGTCAAAGTTCAGACGTTCAGCCCTGCTTTCGTCTCCATGTTAGTCTCGCTGTAACCCCGTCTTCGCAGAGAAAGAGGGCCGCGCTGATTGGACATGGTAAAGATAGATCATCAAAACGAACACGCAGATAAGGCTGCGGCATGTCGTTGTCGGTCTGTTGTTCCCAAGCGTCCCCGATATGGTGAGTACCTACCAAAAGTCGGTAAGCTGGTGCTGAGCCGTTTTCTCTGCTGTCGTTGGGAATCAGCCGCACCTTGGCATTTATGGTCAGGGTCCTGATGGTTCCGGTCCAACCGCCATCTTTGGATTGAGTGAATCTGCCAATGGTGGCCATAGCTCAGTCCTCCGGCTCGCCGGGCTGTCGACCAGATGCCATAGCCACACGCTGGCGTTTCCGACCGCCAACAGGGTCCTGCCCAGACGGACGGTCCTCCTTCTGGGCCCTGGCATAACCCCGGTCGCTATCCAGGAAGGCGTCCAGCATATACGGGATCAGATCGGCCACCGGCTCGGTCGTGCCATAGGTTTCCTGGTAAAGGGCAGCGTAGGATTGCAGCCGCTGATGCAGTTCCGGATTGAGGGTGACGGTCAGCTTGACCGGGGTGCGGTCGGGGAGTTTGGGGAGCTTCAGCATGGATCAGCCTCCACGGTAGGGCGACAGGATCAGGTCGCGACGCACGATCACGCGCAGCGGCCAACCGGGTCGGACGGTCAGGGTCGGCTGGATATCGAGATTGCGTTCAACCAGACGCTGGCCGGCGCGGTCGGCGTTTTGTTGGACAGACTCCCTGACGGCTCGAACCAAGTCGCTCTCCTGCTGTCCAAAGGTCAGTTCGGTACCGACACCCAGCAGCGTTGCCATGGCGATACCCTTCAGCAGACGCCCGGTGTGGAAATCCACTTCGTCGGTGAGACCAGACCGGCCTTGGGTATCGCTAGCGGGCAGGTTGTCCAGTTGCACGGACGTGCCATTGGGCCGGATCAGTCGCTGCCAAACCAGCAACGCCCGCTCCTGCCCAAAGCTGACGCGGCTGTCATAGGTGCCGATCAGTCGCGTACCTTGGGGGATCAGCAGAATCTGGCCAGTGACGGTGTCGTAGACATTCTCTGTCACCTGGGCCGTCGCGGTGCCCGGCAGGTCAGAATTGAGCCCCGTTAGCAGGGCCGCCGCGATGATGCTTCCCGTCATGATCTGATGAGGGGACCCTAGTTGCTGTTCGGCGTGGGGGTTATAGATCGGGCCCGTGTCAGGACGGGCCAAGAAGTCCATCTTGCGCTGCGGCTCATCGGCTGTGGCAGCTTCGGCAACAGAGACCATGGCATTTGGATTTGCCGCATTCTGACTTTCTGGAATATCCGGTCTTGTTTTCGGTTCCGTGCGGATGAACAGACCGGATTGACGCGCTTGGTTGATCTGGACCTGCTCCGGAGTTGGCTGATTGACAGGTGCAGTGGGTGACCATGGCGTGCTGCTCGCCTGTCGACGCTGCTGCTCCAGGATGGGACGTCCAAGGTCACCGGGCAGCGGTGGCCCCAGCAGCGGCGTGTCAAGCTTGACTTGGCTGTAGTCGGTGGGCAGTCCGGCCAGTGCTTCCGGTGCCGATGGCTTCGCCGGTTGTGCCAGTTCCTGGCGCTCAGCGTCGCGTTTACCCGGCTGACTTTGGAGAGACAGCATGGTCAGAGTCAGGATGGCACCGGCGGCGATGCCGCTGCCGCCAATGATCACCCCCCGTCGCAGGCGCAAGGCCCGGCGCGGGGCAGCCCGCAGTTCCAGTTTTTCGGGCGGCTGCTTGGTGTCGGGAGGGGCCGTGGTCATGAGGACCTCCCATCCGTGCGTTCGATCCGCACCACTTGTTGCGGCTCACTGCCAAGGCGCAATTCCGCCGCGGCGAACAGCCGGTCCACGATGTAATGCCGCCCCCTCACGCGGTAGTTCACCAGCTGTGCCTCACCCTGGGCGCCGATGACAAACAAAGGCGGGGCTTCGCCCTGGTCCAGGCGGCCGGGGAACTCGATATAGACCTTGGCCCCATCGTCAAAGACCCGCTGCGGACGCCAGGGCGGATTGTCACCGGTGATGGCGTAACGGAAGTGCAGGTTCTCCAGCGACAGGCCGGTGGCGACAGGCTGTGTTGCCGCCGCCTGACTGTTGCGGCGTTGCAGCGCCAACAACTGGTCCTGCGGGTAAGTCCAGGACAGCGAAGCCATGGCTGTCTGTGGGGTGCTTTCCAGCAGCAGATGATAGGCGCGTCGGTCGGTGGTGATCACCAGATTGGTGGTGAGGCTGGCAGCAACCGGTTTCACCAGCACATGCACCCGGCTGGCCTCCCCTGCCCCGCTGCTGGTGTCGCCGACGATCCAGCGCACCGTGTCGCCAGCGGACACTGCGATCAAGGTTTCGCCCGGTTGGAGGGCGATGTCGGTCACCAGTTCCGGGGCGGCATAGAGCCGGTACAGGGCCCCCTCGGTAAAGGGATAGACCTGCATGGCGTTGAGATAGCCGCCGCGCGTGGGCTCCAGCGTGGCCGCTTTGTTAGCGTCCGTGACACGCTGGGTCGGGAGGCGATTGTCAGGCGTCACAACGCTCGGCGCGGACGGCAACGGCTGCAACTGACCGGGCAGTGGCAAGGGGACAGGCTTTTCGACAATCTGCACCGGCAACGGGGCCTCGGATTCAACCGCCGCAATCCGGAAATCACTACTGTCATAGGCGATGACAGGTGGCTTCTTGGGTTGACCCGCACAGGCGGAGAGTATCCCGGCCATCAGGACCGGCAGGATCAGCTTGGTCATGGCGTGTTCCTCGGGGATGGTTGGGCGTCGAACTCCCGCGACCAGTCAATGGCGGTGATGGTGACACCCAAGGGGTTACGGGCCAGGGCTTCCGGCGTGCTGGGGGGCCGCAGACTAACTGTCAGGATGGAGGTCCAGCGATCGGTACGGACTAGGCTGCCGCGCTCGAAATGCTGCTCGGTCCATTTGACCTGGAAAGATTGGTCGGAGGCGCGGACGATGCTGGTCACCTGTACCGTGACGCTGCTGGTGCCGATCCGGCTGAAGGGATCGTTGATCTTGGCCTGTTCGTTGAGGAACAAGGCGGCGCGGTCGGCCACGAAATCATAGGCGGCCAACCAGTTCTGCCGCACCAGCACGGGATCGGTTGAGAGCGACCTCAGATTGCTGATGAAGCGCCCGAGGTAATAGGCGACCTGGGCGTCCGTTGGCTGATAGGCGCTGGTCGCTGGTGCCACGGCACGGGCCTCGCCCAGCCGGTCGATCTCCACCATATAGGGGATGATCCGACTCTGGCCGGACTGCCAGGCTACGATGCAACCCAACCCCATGGCCAGCCCAAGGCAGCCGAAAGCCATCAGCCGCCAATTCCGGGCCTGGACGCGGGCGCTGCCGATCCGCTCGTCCCAGAGCTGGGCAGCCTTCTGGTAGGGCGTCACGGGCTCCGGCGAGGTGCCGTAGCGTTGCAGGGTGCGTTTGAACATGGTCAATCATCCTTCTGATCGAGGGACGGGGCGGCACTGCCACCGGACCGGTCCCCATCCTTGATGGCCTGTTCGGTGCTGTGGCGGCGCGCGCGCGCGGCCTGCTCGGCGCGCAGCTTGCGGGCCCAGGCGGGGGCGTTGTCGGTGGCAGCGGGCGATGTGGCACCTGTCCCCGCCCCGCCTGCCTCAGGCGAAGGATCGGGGTTGGTGGATTGGCGACCGGACTGATAGGCCTCTCGCAACGGCTCGGTGATGCGATAACCGGCATCCTTGGCTTTGCGCATTGTGGCCTCTCCGGCGGCACGGGCGATACCGCCTAGACCAGACTGCCCAGCGGCCTGGGCCGACTGGTGGGCACCGGTAGCGGCACCGCCCAGACTGGCCCCCGCACGCACGGCGGAGAGACCGGCACCACCGGCCAGTCGGGCACCGGCCACAGCCGCACCGCCCGTCAGCAGAACCGTGCCGGCAGCAGCACCGGCGGTTCCCAGTGCAGCACCCGCGCCGAGTTGGGGTGAACCAGACACCAGCCCAGCGGCGATGCCGGGGCCGAAGATGCCCAGCCCCAGCAGCGCCAGGGATGCTAACACCATGGTCATGGCGTCCGCTATCGACGGCGTCCTGCCCGATAGCGCCTCGGTGAATTCCCGAAAGAAGCTGGAGCCGATGCCAACAATGACGGCCAGCACCATGATCTTGATGCCAGAGGAGATGACATGGCCCAGCACCCGCTCGGCCAGAAACGCCGTCTTGCTCCACAGGGCAAAGGGCACCAGGACAAACCCGGCCAGCGAGGTCAGCTTGAATTCCACCAGCGTGATAAAGAGCTGCACCGCCAGGATAAAGAAGGCGATCACCACGAAGAACCAAGCCAGGACCAGGATAGTGAGATGCAGCGCGTTTCCAAAAATCTTGGGAAACCCGATCATGGTCTCTGCCTGCTTGAGCAGCGGATGGGCCGCCTCAAAGCCCACGGCGGCCAACTGTCCCGGATGCAGCAGATCACTGGCCGACAGGCCTGAATTGCCTGCCCGCAGCCCCAGTTGGGCAAAGGAGCTGTAAACGGCCTCGGACAGCGCCTGGAAATTACCCAGCACCAGTGCGAAGAAGCCGACATAGAGCACCTTGCGGATCAGGCGCGGCATCACGTCATGATGGCCATCCATGGCCCAGAACAGCCCCGCCAGCACCATGTCGATGGTGATCAGCGTAGCCGTCAGATAGGCGACATCCCCCGACAGCAGCCCGAAGCCGCTGTCGATGTAGCGGATGAAGGTTTCGGTGAAACGGTCGATGATGCCGAGGTCG
>CALRNG020000288.1:0-5442 GCA_943369495.1 Rhizobium sp. Q54 | reverse complement strand
CGCAGGCGCGCCATGCAACCGTTCGAGCGCAGCCGAGGATCAGGGGCGAAGGTCCGTCTACGACACGAGGCTTGCCCTCAACGTCAGGTCCGACCTCTCGACCCCGCGAGCGGGCCCCGGTTAACCGGGGCCCGCTCTCCCTCAGCTGCGACACAAAAGTAGCACCTTAAGACAGACAAGGTCAGGTCGAGGGGCGGTACGCCCCGAGCCCTGACAGCAGTGGATCGAAGGCCTTTTCTGTCAGGACTCGCCTCCGGCTCGACCTGACCTACGCGAAATCATTTAGCTGCGCGGGATGAAGGCGATCCGCAGGTCGAGTGCCTTTGCCACTGCCATCAAGGTGGAGAGGGTGGGGTTCCCATCCTCTCCCAGCGCCTTGTAAAGCCCCTCGCGGCTGATCCCGCTGTCACGGGCAAGCTTCACCATGCCGCGCGACCGAGCGGCGATGCCCAGGGCTCGCATCAGGAAGGCAGGGTCATCCTCCTCCGCCGCCGCCTCCAGAAACGCGGCGATATCCTCGGGCGTTTCCAGATAGTTGGCCGCATCGAAGGGCTTAAGGTCGCTGAGATCAGGCATCAGGCTTCTCCGGGGCCGGTGGCAGGCTGGCGGACAGACGCTGCGCCACGGCGATATCTCTGTCTTGTGACGACTTGTCGCCACCGCATAGCAGGATGACCAGCACCCCGCCGCGATGTGTGAACTACAGTTGACATTTCGTCAATTGTGACAGCCACTGTCCCCGATTATTAAGTTTCCGTGATGCTGTTACCCTGGTGCTGCGGCAATGTTATCTCCTCCGATCCCGCGCGGTGGCGGGAGGGATAAAGATAAGAATGGCAGGGACAGATGCGGTGGTATGAGGTGCGACCGGTTCGGTTCGTGCTGATCGGGGTGGCGCTGGTCGGACCGACGGCGGCGATCCTGCTGTCTTTGCTGCTGGCGGGGCATGTCGATGCCGGGGTGGCGCTGCCGGCGCTGCTGGTCAATGTCGTGGTGGCGGTGGCCATCCTGCGCATGATCCAGACCGATACGCGTCGCCTGACAGACTATGCCGAATTGCTGGGTGAAGCGTCGGCCCCGGTGTCACCGCCCGAACTGGACAGCATCACGGCGGAATTCATCGCATCAGCCATGGCGCGTGCGCACCAATCCTGGCTGGACCGGGAAAGCAGGGATGCGGGACGCGCCGGCCTGTTCGAGGCGGTGATCGACCAGTTGCACGACCCTGTCATCCTGCTGGGTCCGGGCCGCGAGGTGCGGCGCGCCAATCAGGCAGCGTGCAAGCTGTTCGGCGACCGGTTGCTGGATCGCGATCTGGCCAGCTCGGTGCGCACGCCCAGTCTCTTGGAGGCCGTCGAGGCCGTGCTGGCCGGGGGCGCGTCCCGCAGCGTGGATGTGTTACTGCCGGTGCCGGTGGAGCGCACCCTGCAGGCGCGCGTGAAGCCGTTCCGCGCGCCGGGGGAGGATGGGCCGCTGCTGGTCCTGCTGACCCTTCATGACATCACCATGCTGAAACGGGCCGAACAGATGCGGGCCGATTTCGTGGCCAATGCCAGCCATGAGCTGCGCACGCCATTGGCGGCCCTGATCGGCTTCATCGAGACCCTGCGCGGGCCGGCCAAGGATGACCCGGCAGCGCATGAACGCTTCCTGGGCATCATGTTCGATCAGTCCAACCGCATGTCGCGGCTGGTCAATGATCTGCTGTCCCTGTCGCGCATTGAGATGGACGAGCATTCGCCGCCAACCGAACAGGTGGATGTGGGCAAGATCGTGCGCAATGTGGCGGCGACGCTGGAGCTGCGTGCGGCGTCGCGCAAGGTGAAGCTGCGCGTGGAACAGGCGGACAGCCTGCCGCCCGTCGTGGGCGATGAGGATCAGCTAGCCCAAGTTTTCCAGAACCTGATCGACAATGCCATTAAGTATGGCAAGGAACAGACGGAAGTGACGGTGTCCCTGACGGCCCCCGTTCAGGGCAAGGCGGGGGTGGTGCGCGGACCGGCGGTGATGGTGGCTGTCACCGATCGGGGTGACGGCATCGCCCGCACCCACCTGCCCCGTCTGACGGAGCGATTCTATCGGGTCGACCCCGCCCGGTCGCGCGCGCTGGGCGGTACCGGGCTGGGGTTGGCCATTGTGAAGCATATCGTTAACCGCCACCGCGGCCGCCTGATCATCGACAGCGAGGTAGGCAAGGGCAGCACCTTCACGGTCATGCTGCCGGCGGCCAAGATGGCGAAGGTGGTTGAGCGGGAGGTGGGGTGAGGGCAGTCCTCCCTTACTTCTTCTCTGCCGCTTCCTTCTCGGCCTTCTTCTTTGCTGCGAACTCCTTGGCTTCCGGCGCATGCAGCCCGCCATCGGCCAGGAATTTCCAGGTCCCGTCCTTCTGTTTGCGCCAGATGGTGACATAGCGGGACGGGGCCAGCTCTTCCTTCGTGCCGTCGGGCTTTACCTTGTAATAGCGGGCCTTGCCCCAGGTGTAGCCCAGGGTGCCGTCATCGGATATGGCCCCATCCATGGGCCCCCAATCGATCTCCAGGTCCGGGCCGAACAATGTGGTCAGGGCGCTGGCATCGGTGCCGGGTACGGGATCGTTCAGCATCAGGACCCGCGTCTGCGCATATTCGGCGAAGGCCTTGCCCGGCCCCACCTGTTTGGCGCGGGCGGCGAAGGCGCGGTCGGCATCCATCACCCCCTGGGCCGGGTGGTTCTGGGCCCATGCCGGGAGTGTCATGATTGCTGCGCAGGTCAGCGCCCCGAAGGTACGCGCCAGCGTGCCGGCTTTGCCCCGGCCCTTGTCCGAATGCCTCATGTCCAGTTCCTTGCAAAAGTGAAATTTCCCTGTGATTTCAATGGTGAAGGACTATTTGGCGCCTGCCAATGGCCAATGTGTAACGCGACTGTATCGTCGAGGGGGCAGGGGGTATTCTGGGGGCTGTGTAATGGAACTGTAACGTTTATGTAGTATTTGCGTCTCGCAGCACGGCTATGGTCCCGGCACCCAGCAGGGACATGGCCACAGGGTGAAGGCAGGCATCATGGGATGCCAGGGCCTTTCCGTGTGCCGCACAGTTAATCGGAGGCCCTTGTCGTGACCACCAAGAAGCTCGTTCTCGCCGCCGTCCTTGGCGCTGTTTCCATCGTCGGCCTGGCCGGTGCCGCCGCCGCCCGCGACCAGATCCGCATCGTTGGCTCCTCCACGGTGTTCCCCTTCACCTCCACGGTTGTCGAGCGCTTCGGCCAGACCACGAAGTTCGGCGCTCCGATCCTGGAGTCGACGGGCACCGGCGGTGGCATGAAGCTGTTCTGCTCCGGCATCGGCGCTGATTTCCCGGACGCCACGGGCGCTTCCCGCGCCATGAAGGCCAGCGAGTTCGATAGCTGCCAGAAGAACGGCGTCGAGCAGATCACCGAGCTGGTGATCGGTTATGACGGTCTGACCTTCACGCAGTCCAAGAAGGGTACGCAGATCAACATCACCAAGGCCCAGCTGTTCGCAGCCCTGGCCAAGGAAGTTGAGAAGAACGGCCAGATCGTGCCGAACCCGAACAAGACCTGGAAGGACGTTGATCCGTCCCTGCCGGCCATCGAAATCGAAGTGCTGGGCCCGCCCCCGACGTCCGGTACCCGCGACGCCTGGGTCGAGCTGGTGATGGATGTTGGCTGTAAGGAATTCCCGGCCATCAAGGCCCTGGACGCCACCCGTCACTCCGCCGTCTGCAAGACGATGCGTGAAGATGGTGCCTTCATCGAAGCCGGTGAGAATGACAACGTCATCGTGCAGCGCCTGGTCGCCAATCCGAATGCCTTCGGCATCTTCGGCTACAGCTTCCTGGAAGAAAACCTGGACAAGCTGCATGGCGTGCCGGTCAACGGCATCGAGCCGAAGTACGAGACCATTGCTTCCGGTCAGTACCCGGTCTCCCGTCCGCTGTTCGTGTACTTCAAGAACCAGCATTTCGGCGTGATCCCCGGCCTGAAGGAATTCCTGGCCGAGTACGCGTCGGAGCGCGCCATGGGTGACGACGGTTACCTGGGCGACAAGGGCCTGGTGCCGCTGCCGGCGGACAAGCGCAAGGCCGCCGAGCAGGCCGCGCTGAAGATGACCCCGATGGCCAAGCCGGCCTCGTAATATGCAATACAGGGACGGTGCGGACTCCCGCACTGTCCCGGTGTATAAGCAGATGGCGGGACCGGCGGCGTCAGACCTGATGCCGCCGGTTTGCCGTAACCGGTAAATTCCCTGACAGCGGCGGATCGAACCACATGTCAGTCACCTTGACCGTAGCCGTCCTGTTGTTCCTGTCACTGGCCGGGTTCTGGCTGGGACGCAACAGAGCCGTGGCCGTGGCCGGCGGGCGCATCGCCAATCTGCACTCCGTTCCCAATTACTATGGCTCCTACATGGCGCTGTGGGCTGGTCTTCCGGCCCTGGTGCTGATCATGGTCTGGGTGGCGCTGCGCGGCGCCGTCATGGACTGGATGGTGCTGTCCTCCATGTCGCCGGATCAGCTGGAAGCCTGGGCGCGCGTCATGCTGGCCCCGGCAGAGCTGGAAACGCTGCTGCCGACCATCGCCGATGGCGCCTCGGCCCTGACCCAGACGCACCGGCAATTACTGCTGATCAATATCAGCAACCTGGCCATTGGTCAGGGGCAGTATGTGAATGCGGGTGTCATCGATGCCATCACCCCGGCCGCCAGCCATCTGGCGCAGCTGCGCGGTCTGGCCGACTGGACCCTGTTCGGCATTGTCGTGGCCCTGGCCGGCAGCGTGCTGGCCTTCACCTGGTCGAAGATCGGCCCGGAATTCCGCGCACGCAACAATGTCGAACGGATCATCACGGCGCTGCTGGTGCTCTGCTCCACCATCGCCATCCTGACGACGGTCGGCATCGTTCTGTCGCTGCTGTTTGAGAGCATCCGGTTCTTCACCAAGGTGCCGATCACCGAATTCCTGTTCGGGCTGCAATGGTCGCCGCAGACGGCGATACGCGCCGATCAGGTGGGGTCTTCGGGGGCGTTCGGCGCTGTGCCCCTGTTCACCGGCACCCTGCTGATCGCCACCATCGCCATGTTTGTGGCGGCCCCGGTCGGCCTGATGTCAGCCATCTATCTGTCCGAATATGCGCCAAAGCGGGTGCGCGGTATCGTGAAGCCCGTGCTGGAGATCCTGGCCGGCGTTCCCACCGTGGTGTTCGGCTTCTTCGCCATCCTGACAGTCGCCCCTTTCATCCGCGACCTGGGCGCCGCCGTCGGCATACCTATTTCCTCGCAAAGCGCGCTGGCCGCTGGTGTGGTCATGGGCATCATGATCGTGCCGTTCGTGTCGTCGCTGGCCGATGACGTGATCAACGCGGTGCCGCAATCGTTGCGCGGCGGGTCCTATGGTCTGGGTGCCACCAAGTCGGAAACGATCAAGCAGGTTCTGCTGCCCGCGGCA